>DAIPLE010000088.1:0-8466 GCA_036769425.1 Actinomycetota bacterium | reverse complement strand
GTCCCGGACTACCAGCCGACCTGACCGTCGACGAGCTCTCGGATGAGGTCGGCGTGACCGTTATGCCGGGCGTACTCCTCGATCAGGTGGACGTAGATCCACCGCAACGAGCACGGCTCACCGTCCCGCAGCCCGGTGTCGTCGAGCTGGTGAGCCGCGGCCGCCACCCGACTGGCCTCACACTCGGCCTGCCATTCCGCCCGATCCGCCACCCAGTCAGCGTCGTCGAGCGGAACGAGCTCGCTGTCCTCGACCCCCGGATCCCTCCAGACTGAGGGAGCGGCGTCATCGCAAAGCAGGGTCCGACGAAACCAGCTCCGCTCCACCTCGGTCATATGGCGGACCAGGCCATGCAGGGACAAGTTCGAGGTTGGCACCGGCCGCCGCTTGCGCCCGCGGTCATCGAGTCCCTCACATTTGAGCAGCAGCGTGGTGCGGTGGAACTCGAGCCAGTCCTCCAACATCGCCCGCTCGGGCAGAACGTACGCGGGCTCGGTCCGCCGGGGATCCGACAGGTCCTCGATCACGACAGGCCCCTGTTCGCTTCCGGCCGGTGGCCCTGACTCGTCGACACTCGCGACGCGAACACCGCGCTCACCGAGTCGATTCCAAGATTCCGCCGCCACGGGTCCGGGCCCCGAGTCCATAGCATCCGTGAGCATGGTCATGGCGGCGCTCACCGGTGGCATCGGGTCCGGGAAGTCCACCGTCGCCGAGCTGCTGGCCCGTCGCGGCGCGGTGCTCGTCGACGCCGACGTCATCGCCCGCGAGGTCGTCGAGCCTGGCACCCCGGCCCTCGCCGCCCTGGTCGAACGGTTCGGTTCCGGGATCGTCGCCGGTGACGGCACCCTCGACCGGGCCGCGCTGGCCCGCGTCGCGTTCGCCGACGACGAGTCGCGGGGCGCGCTCGAGGCGATCACCCACCCCGCGATCAACGCGGAGTTCACTCGGCGGTTCCGTGACGCCCCCGCCGACGCCATCGTGATCTGCGACGTGCCGCTGCTCGTCGAATCCACCCAGGCCCGGGCGCGGGGCTACGAGCTGGTCATCGTGGTCGAGGCGCCCCGCGAGGTTCGCCTCCGGCGTCTCGAGGGTCGCGGGGTGCCCCGAGACGACGCCGAGCGGCGCATGGCGGCCCAGGCCAGCGACGAGGAACGGCGGGCGATGGCCACCTACCTCATCGACAACGGAGGGGATCTCGCCGCGCTGGAATCTCAGGTCGACGCGGTATGGCTCGACCTCGAGCGGCGACGCGACGAAGGTGGGCCGCCCATGACCCCGCGTGCCGGGAGCGGCGAACCGGGCTGACCGGCGTCGTCACAGCCCACCGGTACGATCGGCTGGTGCCCCCCATCGAGCTCATCTCCGAGTTCACCGCGTCCGGAGATCAGCCGGCGGCGATCGACGCGCTTGCTGAGGGCGTCGAGGCGGGGGAGCGGTTCCAGACCCTCCTCGGGATCACCGGGTCGGGCAAATCGTTCACGATCGCCTCGGTGATCGCCCGGGTGCAGCGCCCGACGCTGGTCCTGGCCCCCAACAAGAGCCTCGCGGCGCAGCTCGCGTCGGAGTTCCGGGAGCTCTTCCCGAAGAACCGGGTCGAGTACTTCGTCTCCTATTACGACTACTACCAGCCCGAGGCGTACCTCCCCACCACCGACACGTACATCGAGAAGGACTCGTCGATCAACGACGAGATTGACCGGCTGCGCCATTCGGCGACGAGCGCGCTCATGTCACGCCGCGACGTGATCATCGTGGCGTCGGTGTCAGCGATCTACGGGCTCGGTGCCCCCGCCGAATACGAGCGGCAATGCCTGATCCTGGACCGGGGTGAGGAACGCGACCAGCGGGCGGTGCTCTCACGCCTCGTGGAGCTGCAGTACGAGCGCAACGACGTGGCGTTCGCCCGCAACAAGTTCCGGGTCCGGGGCGACACCATCGAAGTATTCCCCGCGTACGAGGAACGCGCGGTTCGGGTGCAGCTCTTCGGCGACGAGGTGGAGCGCATCGCGTCGGTGGACCCGCTCACCGGCGAGGTCGTCGAGGAGCTCGACCGGCTGGTGCTGTTCCCCGCCTCGCACTACGTGACCTCCGAGGAGCGGATGCACACCGCGATCGAGGGCATCGAGGTCGAGCTCGCCGAGCGGCTGGCCTGGCTCGAGGGGCACGACAAGCTCCTCGAAGCCCAGCGGCTCCGGATGCGCACCACCTATGACCTCGAGATGCTGCGCGAGATCGGCGTGTGCTCCGGGATCGAGAACTACTCGCGGCACCTCGACGGCCGCGCCCCGGGGGAGGCGCCCTACACACTGCTCGACTATTTCCCCGACGACTTCCTCGTCGTCCTCGACGAATCGCACGTCACCGTCCCGCAGCTCCACGGCCAGTACGAAGGGGACCGGTCCCGCAAGGACACCCTCGTCGACCACGGGTTCCGGCTCGTCTCGGCGATGGACAACCGGCCGTTGAAATTCGAGGAGTTCGTCGAGAAGGTCAACCAGGTGGTGTTCCTCTCGGCCACGCCGAGCCCCTATGAGCTTGAGACTTCCGGCCGGGTCGTGGAGCAGATCGTGCGACCGACCGGGCTCGTCGATCCCGAGGTGATCGTGCGGCCCACGAAGGGCCAGATCGACGACCTCGTCGCCGAGATCCGGGAACGGGAGGGACGCGACCAGCGGGTGCTGGTCACCACGTTGACGAAGAAGATGTCCGAGGACCTCACCGACTATCTCCTCGAGCTCGGCGTTCGGGTCCGGTACCTGCACAGCGAGGTCGACACCCTGGAACGAGTCGAGATCCTCCGGTCGTTGCGGCTCGGCGAGTTCGACGTGCTCGTCGGCATCAACCTGCTCCGGGAAGGCCTCGACCTCCCCGAGGTGTCGCTGGTCGCGATCCTTGACGCCGACAAGGAAGGGTTCCTGCGCTCCGCGACGTCGCTCATCCAGACGATCGGCCGGGCCGCCCGCAACGTCGACGGGCAGGTGATCATGTACGCCGACCAGGTCACCGACTCGATGCGCAAAGCCATCTCCGAGACGAACCGGCGCCGTCAACACCAGCTCATCTACAACCGGGAGCACGGCATCGACCCCCAGACCATCCGCAAGAAGGTCACTGACATTCTCGAGATGGTCCGGGCCCGCGACCTCGGTGACGACGCCCCCGCGGCCCGAGGGCGTGGGCGGCGAGGCCGGGCGCCGGCCCGCTCCGCGGTGTTCGACCTGGCCGGTGTCGCCCCCGACGAGCTCGGCCGGCTCATCCAGACCCTCCAAGAGGAGATGCACGAGGCAGCCAAAGACCTCCGCTTCGAGGAGGCGGCCCGACTACGCGACGAGATCACCGAGCTGCGCCGAGAGCTCCGCGCCGTCAGCTGACGCCACCGGTCGTGGCGGCCGCGATCCAGACCCCGGAACCTGAGCAGTGCAGCGACGCGCGCGTCAGGCGCGCGCGTTCTCGCTCCTCGCCGAGACAGGAATAGGAGCGGAACGCCGGTCGACGAGGCGGTGGTCCCGAGGCGACCCTCGCGTTGGTTGCCGCGCGGACGCCGACCGGCCGGCCCGCAGCCCACCGAGGACCGCGGCGAAGGCGAACGCGTACAGCGGCAGGATGCTTCGAACCAGACCATCGCCCTCCCAGACGGCTTGGCCCAGCAGGGCGGCGAACGCCAGGAAGCCGACCGCGATCCACGTCCCGATGTCGTCTCGGGCGAGCACGAGCGCCCCCGCGCACAGGTAGACCGCCACGACCGGCCCGGGGCCAAGACCGTCGACGGATCGCCGTAGTGAGTCACTGCGGACACGAGTCCAGCGCCGGGAACGCTGAGCCGACCGTCCGCATGACCGTACGGCAAGGCACCCAACCGGACCAGCAACACCGCGATCCGCGCGCCGTCAGTCGCGAACGGTAGGCCCAGCATCGCGATTCGCGACGCTGGTCATGGCGCTGCTCCTGGCCGAGCGAGGCTCCAGTCCCTGGTGGGCGGTCATCGTCCCATTGCTGGGCATGCCGGCGAGGGCAGCTCGCCTGGCCTGGGGATGGGGTCGGTCGAATACCTGGCTGAGATCTCGGAACCGCCGGGCAGATGAAGGGGCCGCGCCACCATCGCCGTCGTGACGTAAGCCACCGTTCTGCCTCCAGCCTGGGCTCCGCCGCCCACCCCGAACATCCGTTCGTAGCCGGCGACGGGCCGGTACGATGAACCAGTGGCGGAGCCAACCACCAGCACCGATCTGACGATCCGCGGGGCGCGCGAGCACAACCTCAAAGACGTCGACGTCCGGCTCCCTCGCGACGAGCTGATCGTCTTCACCGGCCTGTCCGGCTCGGGGAAGTCGTCGCTGGCGTTCGACACCATCTACGCCGAAGGCCAACGCCGGTACGTCGAATCGCTGTCCGCGTACGCGCGGCAGTTCCTCGGCCAGATGGACAAGCCCGACGTCGACTTCATCGAGGGTCTGTCCCCGGCGATCTCGATCGACCAGAAGTCCGCGTCGCGCAACCCGCGGTCGACGGTCGGGACGATCACCGAGATCTACGACTACCTGCGGCTTCTCTACGCCCGGATCGGGGTGCCGCACTGCCCGACCTGCGGTCGGGTGATCACCCGTCAGACCCCCCAGCAGATCGTCGACCGGGTCCTCGAGCTCCCGCAAGGGACGCGCTTCCAGGTCCTCGCGCCGGTGGTGCGGGGCCGCAAAGGCGAGTACGACGCGCTGCTGAAGGAGCTTGCGACGCAAGGGTTCACGCGGGCTCGCGTCGACGGTGAGCTCCACGAGCTCGGCACCGACCTGACCGGCCGGCTGGCCCGCTACGAGCAACACACCATCGAAGTCGTCGTCGACCGGCTCGTGCGACGGCCCGGGATCGAACGACGCCTCACCGACTCGCTCGAGACCGCGCTGCGACTCGCGGAAGGGGTCGCCGAGGTCGAGATCGTCCCGGGGAAAGAGGACACCGGGACCGGCGGCGAGGAGACCGAGACGCTCACGTTCTCGGAGCATCTGGCGTGCAGCCATTGCGGCTTGTCGTTCGAGGAGCTGGCGCCGCGCAACTTCTCGTTCAACTCGCCGTACGGGGCATGTGAGCGCTGCGACGGGCTCGGCACCCGGTTCGAGGTCGACGCTGAGCTCGTCGTACCGGACGAGGACGTCAGCCTCGCCGAGGGTGGGATCGCCCCGTGGGCGGGGTTCCGGAGCCGGTACTTCGACCGGGTCCTCGAAGCCGTCGCCGAGGAGTACGAGTTCGACATCAACAAGCCGTGGAAGCGGCTCCGCAAGCGGGACCGTCAAGCGGTGCTGTTCGGGACCGGGTCCCGGTCGGTGCACGTCCAGTACCGCAACCGGTACGGGCGGCGACGCTCGTACCACACCCCGTTCGAGGGGGTCGTGCCGTGGCTCGAGCGGCGCCACTCCGAAGCCGAGAGCGACCGGTCCCGGGAGCAGATCGAGGGCTACATGCGGGAGGTGCCGTGCCCGCAATGCGGCGGCGCCCGTCTGCGCCCCGCGTCGCTCGCGGTGACCGTCGCCGATCTCAACCTCTACGAGGTCGGTGAGCTCTCGATCCGCAAAGCGGCGGCGTTCCTCGCCCACGTCGAGCTATCCGAGCGGGACCGGCTCATCGCCGAGCAGGTCCTCAAGGAGGTCAACGAGCGGCTGCGATTCCTCCTCGACGTCGGACTCGACTACCTCAGCTTGAACCGGGCGTCAGGGACACTCGCCGGCGGCGAGGCGCAACGCATCCGGTTGGCGTCCCAGATCGGCAGCGGCCTGGTCGGGGTGCTCTACGTCCTCGACGAGCCGTCGGTCGGGTTGCATCAGCGTGACAACCAGCGGCTCATCGACACGCTGGTGCGGCTACGCGACCTCGGCAACACGGTCATCGTCGTCGAGCACGACGAGGCGACCATCCGGGTCGCCGACCACATCGTCGACATCGGACCCGGCGCCGGTGAGCACGGCGGCGAGATCGTCGCCGCCGGGCCTCTCGACGCCATCCTCAGTGAACCCCGGTCGATCACCGGCCGGTACCTGTCGGGGGAACGGTCGATCGCGGTGCCGGACCGGCGGCGCGAGCCTGGCGACGCGTGGCTCGTGGTTCGCGGCGCCCGGGAGCACAACCTCCAGAACCTCGACGTCGGGTTCCCCCTCGGGTGCTTCGTCGTCGTCGCCGGGGTGAGCGGGAGTGGCAAGTCGACGCTGGTGAACGACATCCTCTTCCATGCGCTGATGCAGCGCGTCTACCGGTCCCGGACCGTCCCCGGCCGGCACAAGACCGTGGAAGGGGCCGAGCATCTCGACAAGGTCATCAACATCGACCAGTCGCCGATCGGGCGGACCCCCCGGTCGAACCCGGCGACCTACACCGGGGTGTTCGACAAGATCCGGGCGTTGTTCGCGGCGACGCACGAGGCGAAGGTCCGCGGCTACCTGCAGGGCCGGTTCTCGTTCAACGTCAAGGGTGGCCGGTGCGAGGCGTGCGCCGGTGACGGGACCATCAAGATCGAGATGCACTTCCTCCCCGACGTGTACGTGCCGTGCGAGGTGTGCAAGGGAGCGCGCTACAACCGCGACACGCTCGACATCGCCTTCAAGGGCAAGAACATCGCCGAGGTCCTCGACCTCTCGATCGAAGACGCGCTCGAGTTCTTCGCCAACCAGCCGACGATCGCC
Source organism: Actinomycetota bacterium (assembly GCA_036769425.1). Taxonomy (GTDB): domain Bacteria; phylum Actinomycetota; class Acidimicrobiia; order IMCC26256; family PALSA-555; genus PALSA-555. Next base: position 1,798 of record DAIPLE010000088.1, on the reverse strand, counting down.
CGGCACCTCCAGACCCTCGTCGACGTCGGGCTCGGGTACGTGCGGCTCGGTCAGCCGGCACCGACCCTCTCGGGTGGTGAGGCGCAACGGGTGAAGCTGTCCTCGGAGCTCGGCAAGCGCGCCACGGGACGGACCATCTACATCCTCGACGAGCCGACAACCGGGTTGCACTTCGAGGATGTGCGCCGCCTCCTCGGGGTGCTCACCCGCCTCGTCGAGGCCGGCAACACGGTGCTGGTCATCGAGCACAACCTCGACGTGATCAAGAGCGCGGACTGGATCGTCGACCTCGGTCCCGAAGGCGGCGACGGGGGAGGACGGGTCATCGCCGAAGGCCCCCCCGAGCATGTCGCCAAGACCCCCGAGAGTCACACCGGCCGGTACCTGGCGCCCATGCTGGAGCTTGCCTGACCGACCCCGGAGGCTCGACCGGCGGGTCGGGTCAGGTGGTCAGACGACGTGGTAGAGCCAGCCCTCCGGCGAGGGCCGGTCGGGGAGGTCGATCCGGCCCGTCACCCACCGCAGCGACGGCCAGGCGCCGACGGTGGTCGGCGCCGCGCCGGGGAAGAGCCGCTGCAGGACCGGGGCGCAGAGCTCCTCGGGCGGTGTGAAGTCGAATCCCAGGCCGGTGGTGATGTCGTCGACGTGGAGGAGCAGCTCGGCCGCGCCCAGCGCCGCGAATCCCTCGGCGCCGATCACCCCGAGGGCGTGGTACGCCCGGGTGTCGTCGGGGGTGCATCGCACCGTCGCGACGAGCAGATTACCGGCGGCGTCGATGACCTGCGCCAACACCTCGGGCGGCGCGGCCGGGTCCGGTTCGGTGAAGAAGCCGACCCAGCCGTCGCGGGCCTGGGCCGCGAGCTGTGCGGCGTAGGACACGAGGACATCGGCGAGGTGCGCGGCGGTGTGCCAGCAGTCCCAGGTCAAGGTCCCGGCCCGGCTCGACCAGTCCCCGTCGCAGCCGCGTTGGAGCGCGTCGACGCTGACCGCGACGGTCCGGGCGAGGTCGTCGGCGTCGACCCGGGCTCGGACCGTCACCGGGCCAGTGTCGCACGCCGCCGCCGGGCCGTCGTCCGGAGCGGGGGTGACGCGTAGCGTCCGGTCGGTGAGCAGCGATTCGTGGGAGACCCACGCGGGTTGGTGGCAGCAGCACTTCACCGACGGCGCGGATCCCGAATACGAGGAGCAGATCCTGCCTCTGGTCGACGTGCAACTGGCGGACGCCACCCGGCTCCTCGACGTCGGCTGCGGCGAGGGGCAGCTGTCCCGGCGGATGGCGGCCCAGGGGGCCTGGACGGTCGGGATCGATCTCACCGCGGGGCAGCTCGTCACCGCCGCCGCCCGCGGCGGTGACGTCCGCTACACGCGGGCCGCCGCCGAGGCGCTGCCGTTCGCGCCGGCCAGCTTCGACGCCGTCGTGATCTGTTTGACCCTCGAGCATCTCGACCCGTTCGAGCCCGCGGTCCACGAGGTCGCCCGGGTCCTGGCCCCCGGCGGGCGGTTCTGTCTGTTCCTCAACCATCCGCTCCTGCAGGCGCCGGGTAGCGGCTGGATCGACGACCACATCCTCGAGGAGCAGTACTGGCGGGTGGGGCCCTACCTGCCCGACGACGTGGCCATGGAAGAGGTGGCGCCCGGCATCAGATTGCCCTTCATGCATCGCCCGTTGAGCCGATACATCAACGTCATGGCCGAACGCGGGCTCCTGGTCGAGTGGATGGAGGAGCCGCCGCCCCCGCCGGGCTTCGTGGCGCAAGCCGCGGAGTACGCCGAGGCGGCGACGATCCCCCGTCTCTTG
>DAIPLE010000276.1:0-2618 GCA_036769425.1 Actinomycetota bacterium | reverse complement strand
ACGGCAACGCGAGCGCGGCGATGAGCACGTCGGTGCGGGTCGCCGCGGGGTACCCGGCGACGACGGCCACCGCCGCGACCGCGAGCGCGGACGCGACACCAAGGCCGAGGCAGGCCAAGATGGTGCGGGTCAGGAGCGTGTCGGACCCGTCCGGGTCGCGGCTCACCCGCCGCACGATCACCGTGGTGGTCCCGAAGTCGGCGAGCAACCCGCCGATCACGACGAACGCCGACGCGGTGGAGTAGCGGCCGAACGACGCCGGTGCGAGGACGCGGGTGGCGACGAGCACGAACCCGACCGCGAGGAGCCGCCCCGCGGTCTGAAGGACGGTCAACGCCAGCGAACCCCGCGTCGCGGCCCGGGCGTCGTCGGACGGCACGCCGCGCCCCGCGACCGGCGGCGGACGGGTGAGCGTCATCGCCCGTCGCGCCCGACCACCGAGCGGATGGTGCGGCCAACGATGCGCAGGTCCAGGCCGAGGCTCTGGCGACGCAGGTAGAAGAACTCGTACTGGAGCTTCTCGAGCGCCTCAGCCTCGGTCCCCGCGTACTGGTACTTGACCTGCGCCCACCCCGTGAGCCCGGGTCGGACGAGGTGCCGCAACCGGTAGAACGGGAGCTTGCCCGCCAGCTCGTGGACGACGTGGGGCTGCTCCGGCCGGGGCCCCACGATCGACAGCTCACCCCGCAAGATGTTGACGACCTGGGGCAGCTCGTCGAGATGCGTCGAGCGCAGGACGCGCCCGAACCGGGTCACCCGCGGGTCGCGTTCCACGGTCGGGTGACCGGCCGGCGCCACGATGCGCATGGTCCGGAACTTAAGGATCGGGAACACCTGGCCGTCGCGCCCGACGCGCGGCTGGCGGTACAGGAGCGGACCTCGGTTGCCGGCGAGGTTCACGACCGCCACTACCGGTGTGGTCACCACCAGCGCGACCGCGCCGATCCCCGCCAGCGTCAGGTCGACGAGCCGCTTCACCCGCGCGTACCGGGGGGCGTGGAGCTCCCCGACGTCGAAAAGCAACGAGACTCGCTCCAGCTCGTTGACCGGCAGCTTGCCGAGCCACTGCTCGTAGAACAACGACAGGGTCCGCACCCGCATCCCGGTCTCGTGCAGCCGCGCCGCTTGCAGCACGACGTCGTCGTCGCTCTGGGCCCGACGGTTGAGCACCAGCACCGTGGCACGTCCGGCGTGGGCCAGCTCGACCAGCGGGAGCCGGGGCGGGTCGTCGAGCGCGATCTGCTCCGGCGTCACCGCGGCGACGACGACCGCGTTGCGCTCCGGGGCCCGGTCGAGGTCAGCGCGGAGGACGTCGACGTCGTCGACATCGCCGACGAGCACGACCCGGTCCCGCTCCTCGGCCCGCGACCGGGCGTCGCCGGCGACACGGGACCACAGCACATACCAGGGGACGAGTACCAGCACGGACCCGAACACCACGGCCCGGGGCAGCAGCGCGTCGCCGACGAAGAGCTCCACGACCGAGATCGACGCCGCCGCGGTGGCGGCCGCTCCCATCGCGGCGAACACCGCCCGGCGGCGGGTGCGCGGCACCTCCGGCAGCCCGAACCCGTACGCCGCGACCACGAGGGCCAGGGCGTACCCGAGCGACCAGGCGAAGCGCGACGAGCCGGTCATCGAGTAGCCGTGCGCGACGGCGTGCGCCTTCCCCAGGGCGAGGACGCACACCACCGTGCCGGCGTTGACCGCCAAGCGAGCCAAGCGCCGCATCGGTCCTGTATCGACCGGTCGGGGCCCGGTGCTGAGCCCCACCTTCCCGAGGCTGTTAGCGGTGGTACCGGCTGACGGCCACGTCGATCCCGGACACCACCGGGAGGGCCCGGCGGGACCCCCGGGTGTAGGGCCCCAGGCGCCCGGGGGCCTCACCCGGCGTGCGGCTCACCAGCGTGAACGACGGGGCATCGAGGCGTCGGACGACGTCGACTGCGGCGGGCAGCTGGGCGGTGGTCTCGGCGGTGAGCCACCGACGGGCCGGCGTGTAGAACCCGCCGCCCTCGCGCCAGAAATGCGGCAGGTCGGTGGTGACGATCGGCCCCGGCTCGGCTGCCGCGGCGCTGACCGCCCGGGCAAGCGCGTGGCTCCGGACCGACAGCCAGGCCAACCCGGCCCCGGTGATGGTCCCGGCGACGACGACAACCGCGGCGGCGCTGCGCCATGGGGCCGACTCGAGCGCCACCGCGGCGACGACCGCGAGTAGCAGCCCGGACAGGAGGAGGTACCGGCCGCCCCACTGCGGGTTCGCGCCCCCGCCGTACTGGAACGCCCACGCGAGCGGCAGCGCGACGGCCGCGATCGTCACCGGACGCCGGAAGCTCGGGCGTCGACCCGACGCGACGATCCCGACGACGGCGAGCGGTGACGCCACGAGCAGCCCGGGCAGGAACCCGAGCCCGTCCTTGAACCGGAGCACGTACAGGAGCCCCGCGACACCGAGCGCCCACCAGCCCAGCCGGCGGCGGCGGGCGTCGTCGTCGAGCAGCCGGAGCGCCGCGAGGCCGAGCGCGACCACGATCAACGCCCCGAACAGCCAGTCCTGCGCGCCCCGGTAGTCGTTCAACCCGACCGTGGTCCGCAACGCGTCTTCGAGACGCGCCGCG
>DAIPLE010000087.1:0-8558 GCA_036769425.1 Actinomycetota bacterium | reverse complement strand
GAGGCGGGGGCGGGCGACACGCGGCGAGGAGTGCAGCCAGAATGATTCCCACGACGGCGACCGACGGTCTCGTGCGCATCTCGTCCTCCGGCCTGCCCCCGCGGTTTTCGACCGCTGAGCACTTCAACCTTAAGGGCCCCCGCAACTTGCGGTGACCGATGGAGACTCGGAAAAGGCCAGTCGAGCTCGTCTTTGAGTCGCTGGGGGACGGTTGATGAATTGTTCTCGATACCCGAATGGTTTCGTCGCACCTCCGGCGTACACTCCGCGCCTATGGCCGATCAGGCCCGTTTCGCCGAACTCGCGATGCCGTACATGGACGCGCTGTACTCGGCTGCCCTGCGGATGACCCGCAATCCGGCGGACGCCGAGGACCTCGTCCAAGAGACGTATCTGCGCGCCTACCGGGGCTTCGGCGGGTTCAAGGACGGCACGAACATCAAGGCCTGGCTCTACAAGATCCTGACCAACACCTTCATCAACTCGTATCGGGCCAAAAAGCGCCGCCCCGAGGAAACCGACCTCGACGACACCGAGGACTTCTACCTCTACCGGCGGATCGGTGGCCTCGAAGCCGCCGCCGCCGAGCGGACCCCCGAAACCGAGGTCCTCGAGGCGATCCCGGAAGCGGTCGTCAAAGAGGCGCTGGAATCCTTGCCGGAGCAGTTCCGGATGGCGGTGCTGCTCGCCGACGTCGAGGGCTTCTCCTATAAGGAGATCGCCGAGATCATGGACGTCCCCATCGGGACCGTCATGAGCCGGCTGCATCGTGGAAGAAAGCAGCTCCAAGAGCGGTTGTGGAGTTTCGCCGAGGAACGCGGGCTGCTCCCCGAACCGGCGACCGCCGGTGGGTCCTAGCTTCGGACTCGGGAACTGCACAGGGGGAAATTGAGGACCGTCAGGATGGATTGCGAACAGGCGTTCCATCGCATGTACCACTATCTGGACGGTGAGCTCACCGTCTGGCGGCGGTGGGTCATCACCCGGCACCTCGACCGGTGCCCACCTTGCGCGCACGGCTTCGATTTCGAGATCGAGTTGCGCCAGGTCATCGCCACCCGCTGTCGCGACACGGTCCCCCCGGCGCTGAAGCAGCGAGTCGCGAACGCGCTCGGCCTCCCGGTCGAAGAGGAGCGGTGACCCGGCCCGTATGATGGCCGGCGTGAAGACGGTTCGACTCGCCGCGTTGACCGCCGCCGGACTCTTGGTGTTCGCCTTGCCCGCGGGCGCGTCGACGCCCGTCTTGGCCGGCCAGATGTGGTACTTCTGGCTTGCACCGATCCTGACGGTGAGTGCGGTCGGCCTCGTCGTGTCGCTGTGGGGTGGGTACATCAGAAAGGTGCTGTTCCCGAAGTACCGGGGCCGCAAGGTTCAGGATTGACTTCCGCCGCCCCGATCGCTGCGGAACGGGCTTCGGCGCCCGACCCGGTTGACTGGGCGCTGGCACAACGGGTGGCGCGTCGCATCGCCGGACGGGACCCGCTGACCGACTCGTATCTCGCGGCGTCGCTTCGCGACGACTTCGCCTCCGTCACCCGCCAAGCCGAGGAGCTCGTCGGCGACTACACCGGTCTGCGCGCCGACGGCGCGGCAAGAGCGGCGGTTCTGGACCGCTCCGGCTGGGTCGATGTCAACGTCGCGTCGATGCGGCGCCTCCTCGGTCCGCTGACCGACCGGCTCGGTGATCGCATGTCCCGCAGCCCGATCGCCCCGATCGGCCGCTCCGTCGCCGCCACCGAGCTCGGTGTCCTCCTCGGCTGGTTCGCGCAGCGGGTCCTCGGCCAATACGACTTGTTGGTCCCCGACGACACCGACGGGGGCGCCCTCGACGGCGACGCCGTCTACTACGTGGGCCCGAACGTGCTCGGAATTGAGAAGCGGTTCGCGTTCCGGCCCCGGGACTTCCGGCTCTGGGTCGCGATCCATGAGGTCACCCACCGGGCCCAGTTCTGCGGCGTCCCTTGGATTCGGGGCTACTTCCTCGACCTGGTGGGCCGGGCGATGGGGATGGTCGACACTGACCCGCGGGCGTTGGTCAAATCGCTGCTCCGCGCCGCCGACGAGATGCGCCAGGGCCGCAACCCGCTCGACGACGGGGGCCTCGTCGCGCTGCTCGCCACCGACGAGCATCGGGAGGTGCTGGCCCGAATCCAGGCGCTGATGTCGGTCCTGGAAGGACACGGCAACCGGGTCATGAACGAGCTCGGCCGCGTGCACGTCGCCGGTCAGGACCGCATGGCGCGGGTGCTCAGCGCCCGGCGACGCACCAACGGTCTCACCGGCGCGCTGTATCGGGTGCTCGGCCTCGACGCCAAGATGCGCCAGTACGAGATCGGTGAGCGGTTCGTCGAAGCCGTCGAGCGCGAGGCGGGGCCACGCGCCCTCGACGCCGCGTGGCGGGGACCCGAATGGCTCCCGGTGCTGGACGAGCTCACCCGTCCGGGTGCGTGGCTAGCCCGCGTCGAGCGCGGAGAGCCCGCGCCGGCGCTCTGAGCGGCTTGCTGCTCGACGACATTCGGTCGCGTCTCCTCGCGCTGGAAACCGTCGCGCCTCCCGTCGTGGTGGCGTGCTCCGGTGGACCGGATTCGCTCGCCCTGCTTGCCGTTACGAACGCCGCGGCGCTCGATCCGACCGCGGTGCACGTGGACCACGGCCTGCGGCCCGGCAGTGCCGCTGAGGCCGACGTCGTCGCCGAGCACGCCACGCGCCTCGGGGCGCGCTTCGTTGCCGAGGCTGCGCCGGTGACCGCGGGGCCGAACCTCGAGGCCCGCGCTCGCGCGGCGCGATACGAGGCGCTTGAGCGGGCCCGTCACCGGGTCGGCGCATCAGCGATTCTGATCGGTCACACTGCCGACGATCAGGCCGAGACGGTGCTGTTGAACCTGTTGCGCGGGAGCGCGAGTGCCGGGCTGGGGGCCATGGCGTCGCGTCGGGGGAACCTGGTCCGCCCGCTGCTCGGTGTGCGCCGGGCCGAGACCGAGGCCCTGTGCGCCGAGCTCGGGTTCGTTCCAGTGCGCGACCCGACGAACGACGACACCCGTCTGCGCCGTAACTGGATCCGCCACGAGGTCCTGCCCCGCCTGAGCGCCGGCGCCGACCGTGATCTCGTCCCCGTGCTGGCCCGCCAGGCCGACGTGCTGCACGCCGAGTCCGACTTCCTCGACGAGCTCGCACGCGCCGCGTGGCCTGACGGCGCCGCGGTCGCGGCGGCGCTCGTCGCCCTACCCGAGGTCTTGGCGCGCCGGGCGGTCCGCTGCTGGCTGGGGTCGCCGCCCCCCTCGCTCGCGGACGTCGAACGGGTCCTCGCCGTCGCGAGAGGCGACCGCCGCGCCACCGAGGTGTCCGATGGTCGACGCGTGTCACGTCATCAAGGCCGACTCGAGGTCGAGCGCGGTACGGTCACGCAGTGAGCGAGGCCGTCCCGCCGGGCATCAGGCACGACCCGTACCTGGGGCGGGTCGTGGTGGGCGAGGACGAGCTGCAGGCTCGAGTCGCGGCGCTCGGCAAGGAGATCACGAGCGACTACGCCGACCGGGCACCGCTGCTGGTCGGCGTCCTCAAGGGCGCCTGCATGTTCATGAGCGACCTCGCACGAGCCATCGACCTCCCCGTCGAGTTCGACTTCATGGCGGTCTCCTCGTACGGGTCCGCGACTCGAACCAGCGGCGTGGTGCGGATCATCAAGGACCTCGACCTCGACCTGACCGGCCGTGATGTCCTCATCGTCGAGGACATCGTGGATTCCGGGTTGACCCTGCAATACCTGCGCAAGAACCTCGCCGCCCGGGGCCCGACCTCCCTCGGGGTCTGCGCGCTGCTCCTGAAGGAAGGCCTGCAGAAGGTCGATCTGAATCTGCGGTATGTCGGGTTTCGGATCCCACCGGCGTTCGTTGTCGGCTACGGCCTCGACGTCCACGAGCGCTACCGGAACGTCCCGCAAGTCCATGAGTACCTGGGGCCCGATCCCACGTAGCCTGGGCGGACTCTGAGCAAGCTCCGCCGTCCCCTCCTGGCGCTCCTCGTGGTCGTGGTGGTCGCGGGATTCGCCGCGTTTCACTTCCTGGCCGGTGGGACGTCGCGCACCGACCTGTCGCTGACCAAGTTCCGCGACCGGTTGACCCACGGTCAGGTGCGCCAAGCGACACTGCTCGACAAGGACCACGTGATCCAGGGGACCCTCACCGACGGCACCGCCTACTCGGCCCGCTTCCCCGCCGGGTACACCGACACGGTCACCAAAGAGATCATCGCCGCGCATGTCGGCGGCTTCCGGGTCGACGGCCAGCAGACCAGCACCTGGGTCGGGATCCTGCTCACCATCCTCCCGTTCGTCCTCATCCTCGGCGTGATCCTTTTCTTGTTGCGCCAGGTCCAAGGCGGCGGCCGAGGGATCGCCAGCTTTGGGAAGGCCCGAGCCAAGCCGTTCTCCAAGGACCAACCGACCGTCACGTTCGCCGACGTCGCCGGCCTCGATGAGGCGGTCGCGGAGCTGCGCGAGATCGAGGAGTTCCTCGAAGACCCCGCCCGGTTCCGGGCGATGGGCGCCAAGATCCCGAAGGGTGTCCTCCTCTACGGGCCACCCGGCACCGGCAAGACCCTCCTGGCCCGCGCCGTCGCCGGCGCCGCCGGGGTGCCGTTCTTCTCGATCAGCGGGTCCGATTTCGTCGAGATGTTCGTCGGCGTCGGCGCGTCCCGGGTCCGGGACCTCTTCGAGCAGGCCAAGGCCACCGCGCCCGCGATCGTCTTCGTCGACGAGATCGACGCCGTCGGCCGCCACCGTGGCGCCGGGGTCGGCGGCGGCCACGACGAGCGGGAGCAGACCCTCAACCAGCTCCTCGTCGAGATGGACGGCTTCGACCAGCGCAGCGGGGTCATCCTGTTGGCGTCGACGAACCGTCCCGACATCCTCGACCCGGCGCTGCTTCGCCCCGGCCGCTTCGACCGCCAGATCGTCGTCGACCGTCCCGACCTCGCGGGTCGCAAGGCGATCCTCGCGGTCCACGCGAACGAGAAGCCCCTCGCCCCCGGAGTCGACCTGGCGCTGATCGCTCGTCGAACCCCCGGCTTCACCGGCGCGGACCTCGCCAACCTCCTCAACGAAGCGGCGCTGCTCTCGGCCCGCCACGGTCTCAAGCTCATCGGCCTCCCCCAGCTCGAGGAGGCCACCGAGCGGGTGATGGCCGGCCCCGAACGGCGCAGCCGCGTCATCTCCGACCGGGAGCGCCAAATCATCGCCTACCACGAGGGTGGCCATGCCCTCGTCGCACACGCGTTGCCCAACACCGACCCGGTGCACAAGATCTCGATCATCCCGAGAGGCCGCGCGCTCGGCTACACCCTCACGCTCCCGACCGAAGACAAGTTCCTCGTCACCCGCGACGAGCTGATCGACGAGCTGGCGATGCTGCTCGGCGGCCGCAGCGCCGAAGAGATCGTCTTCGAGGACCCAACGACCGGGGCCCAGAACGACATCGACCGTGCGACGACCATCGCCCGTCAGATGGTCACCGAGTTCGGCATGAGCGACGAACTGGGCCCGCTTCGGCTCGGCCAACCCCAAGGCGAGGTGTTCTTGGGTCGCGATTTCGCCAGCACACCCGACTACTCCGACGACATCGCGGCCCGGATCGACGCCGAGGTGCATCGGCTCGTCGAGCACGCCCACACCGTCGCCCGCGAGATCATCCGGACCAACCGGGCGGTGCTCGACCGGCTGGCCGCCGAGCTGGTCGAACGAGAGACCTGTGACGTCGAACGGGTACGGGACATCTTCTCGCCGGTCGAGCCGTTCGCGGGTGCGGGACTCAGGCGGCCCAGCGCCGCCGCGGCGTCCGACGTCGCGGCCCCCAACCGGAGGGCGGGACGATGAGCGAACCGACGAACGGACCCGAGGTCGACATCGGCCGCATCGAGAAAGCGGTCCGCGAGATCCTCGAAGCCATCGGCGAAGACCCCGACCGCGACGGCCTGCAACGCACCCCGGAGCGCGTGGCCCGCATGTACGCCGAGATCTTCCGCGGCCTGGCCGAAGACCCCGCCCAGCATCTCTCGGTGACCTTCGAAGCCGACCACGACGAGATGGTCCTCGTCCGCGACATCCCCCTCTACGGCATCTGCGAACACCATCTCGTCCCGTTCGCCGGCCGGGCCCACGTGGCCTACATCCCCGGCCCCGACGGGCGGATCACCGGGCTCTCAAAGATCGCCCGCCTGGTCGAGGGCTACGCCCGTCGACCCCAGATCCAAGAGCGGCTCACCACCCAGATCGCCGACGCGCTCGTCGAGGTCCTCAAGCCCGACGGAGTGCTGGTGATGTTGGAAGCCGAACATTTCTGCATGTCGATGCGGGGCGTCAAGAAACCGGGCGCGTTGACCCTCACCTCCGCGGTGCGGGGCCTGTTCAAGACCAACGCCGCAACCCGCTCCGAGGCGCTGAGTCTCATCACCGCGCCCGGCAACCGGCTCTGACCCGGCGACCCCGGGCCTCGAAGCCGGTCCGGAGCCGCCGGTGCCGCACCGTCGCGTCCCGAGCGTTCTACCGACGCCCGGCGCAGCCCGATCCAGGCGCCAGTACCATCCGGCCGTGTTCACCTGGGCGAGCCTGTGCGCGGAACGCCCCGCGGTGATGGGAATCGTCAACGTCACCCCCGACTCGTTCTCCGACGGCGGCCAATACCTCGACGAGGACGCCGCCGTCGCCCACGGCCACGCCCTCGTCGCCGCCGGCGCCAACCTCCTCGACGTGGGTGGTGAATCGACCCGCCCCGGGGCGGACCCCGTCGACGTGGCCGAGGAACGCCGCCGCGTCGTTCCCGTCGTCGAACGCCTCGCCGCCGAGACTGCCGTCCCGGTCAGCATCGACACCACCAAGCCGACCGTCGCTGCCGCGGCGCTCGACGCCGGCGCCATCGTCGTCAACGACGTGTCCGCAGGCCGGCTCCACCCCGCGCTCCTCGAGGTCGTCGCCGACCGCGGCGCGGGCTACATCGCCATGCACATGCTCGGCGAGCCTCGCACCATGCAGCACGACCCTCGCTACGCCGACGTCGTCACCGCAGTCGGCGACTTCCTCGTCGACCGTCTCGACGCCGCCCGAGCGGTCGGCGTCGCCGACGTCGCATTGGCGGCTGACCCCGGCATCGGGTTCGGCAAGACACTGACGCACAATCTTGCGCTCCTCGCCCGGCTCCGGGAGCTCTGTGACCGGGTCGAGGTCCCGGTCCTCGTCGGCACGTCCCGGAAGCGGTTCCTCGGCGAGGTGCTCAACGCAGCCGGTACCGACGACCCGGGCGACCTCGACGCCCGTGACGACGCCACGTTGGCCACCGTGGTCTGGGCAGTCGACCATGGGGCCCGCATCGTTCGGGTCCACGCGGCCCGCCCCGCGGTTCGTGCCGTCGCGTTCCTCGCTGCGATGGACGAGGCCGCGGCCTGATGCGCGGACGATGGGCGCAAGGCCTCGAGCCGCGCGGGTTTACCTGGGTGATCAAGGACCGCCTCGCGGCGTCCGAGCGGCCCGGCGGATTCGCCCGCAATCACCGCAAGGTCCGTCGCCAAGAAGAGCTGATCTGGTTGGCCGGCAACGGCTTCACCCACGTCATGTCGCTGCTCGAATCGACGCACAACCTGCACTCCTATGACGAAGCGGGCATCGCGTACGAGCACCTACCGCTCGGTCGCCACGACGAGTGGCCCTACCGGCTGCCGTTGATCTACACGACGTTGAAGAAATGGCTGGACGATCCCAACGAGCGAGTCCTCATCCACCACGAGGAGTTCGGCGAGCGGCTCCTCGGCGTGCTCACCGGCTACCTGCTCTTCACCGGTGTCATGCGGGACGGCGCGCACGCCATCGTGCTCATGGAGAAGCTCACCGGCCGTCAGCTCGGCGCCCCCGGCCGCGAGGTCGTGGCCGCCACGATCGACGTGGGCCTCGCCGGCGCGGGCGCGCCCACCTGACCCGCCGATGGATCGCATCATCATCGCCGGGCTCCGCGAGCTGGGTGTGCACGGTGTGCTCGCCGAGGAGCAGGCCCGACCCCAACCCTTCGAGGTCGACATCGAGCTCAGCGTCGACGCCTCCTCCGCCGGTGAGAGCGACGGCCTCGACGACACCGTCGACTACTCCGCGGTCGCTGAGGCCGTGAGCCGCGTCGTGCGCTCCGAGCGCTACCAGCTCCTCGAGCGCCTCGCGACCCGCATCGCCGAGGTGTGCCGCGTCGACGAGCGCGTCATCGCGGTGACGGTCACCGTCCGCAAGCTGCACCCGCCGGTGCGGGCCATGGTCGATAACGTCGCCGTCCGCATCGAGCGGTGACGCGCCTCGCCTACGTCGGGATCGGTTCGAACCTCGGGGACCGGGCTGCTCACCTCCAACGCGCGGTGCGAGGCCTGGCCGCCACCCCCGGTGTCACCGTCGTCGCAGTCTCCGCGGTCTACGAGACCGCCCCGGTCGGTGGGCCACCCCAGCCCGACTACCTCAACGCCGCCGTCGCGGTCAGCACCGAGCTCAGCGCCCGGGAGCTCCTCTTCGTCGCGCAACGCCTCGAACGCGACGC
>DAIPLE010000007.1:0-22733 GCA_036769425.1 Actinomycetota bacterium | reverse complement strand
CTCCTCGCTTCGGGGACCAGTCATGCCAATAGTCGTCGCGTCACCCGGTCCGGTTCCCGGACCCCGCCCGGACAGGACGGGAACTGGGACCGCGCCGGCGACGACTACCTCTCCATGAAGTGCTCACGGGTACAGACGGCGATCTCAGCAGACCTGGACGGCGAAACGCTGCCAATCCCCCGAGAGGAGGTCGCCCGTCACCTGAGCCAGTGTCCCGCCTGCCGGCAGTTTCAGGCCGCAGCCGTGACGCTCCAACGACGAACCCGGGTGCGGCCGGCGCCCCCGGTCCCCGACTTGACCAGCCGGGTGCTCTCGACGATCACAGCCGAGCCTCGTCCCGGCGCGACGCAGGGCCTGCGCCTCGGCGTCGCGCTGATCGGGCTCCTGCAACTCGGGCTGTCCCTCCCCGCGCTGCTCCTCGGCAGCGACGCCGGCCTGCCGGTCCACACCGCCCGGCATCTCGGCTCCTTCGGCGTCGCCCTCGCCGTCGGGTTGCTCGTCGCGGCCTGGCGACCGGAGCGCATCGCCGGGCTGCTCCCGCTCGCCACGGCGCTCGTGGTCTGCCTGGTCGGCAGCTCGATCGTCAACGTCACGACCGGGCACGCGTCCGCGGCGGGGGAGCTGGGCCACGCGGTCGAGGTCATCGGGCTGCTCGGCCTCTGGCTCCTGGCCCGATCCCCCACCTCGGGCCCGGCCCGGCTGTCACCGGCATGATCCGTCGTCGCTCCCTCACCCGGATCGGCGCGCTCGGCGCGCTGTCCGCGGCGTTCGTGGTGCTGCTCGCGACACCGGCGTTCGCGCACGCGGTGCTGCTCCAGACGCTCCCTGGGGAGGGCGCGGTCCTGACGAGCCCACCCAGGACCGTGACGCTCCGATACAACGAGCAGGTCGAGGCGTCGCTCGGCGCGGTGCGCATCTATGACTCGAACGCCCATCGGGTCGATTCGGGGACGATCACCAAGCCGGCCCCGAACACGGTCCAGGTCGCGGTTCCTCAACTCCGTGCCGGTGCGTACGTCGTCACGTGGCGCGTCATCTCAGCCGATTCGCATCCCGTACAAGGGTCGTTCACGTTCCAGGTCGGTCTGGCCGCCAACGCCACCAGCCCCCAGGTCACGGGCCTCGCCACCAGGCTGCTCCACCAGCAAGGTGGCGACACGACCCTCGGCGCGGTCGATGGCGTCGTGCGCGGCGCGCTGTTCACCGGGCTCGCGCTGCTCTTCGGCGCCGCCGCCTTCGGGATCCTCGTCTGGCCCGGCGCCCGCCATCTCCGACGCACGCGACAGCTCGTCGGGCTCGGATGGGGTCTCACCGCCGCTGCCACCGTCGCCGGCGTCCTCGTCCAAGGCCCGTACGGCGCCGGGCTCACGCTCGCCGACACGTTCAAACCTGACTTGATCCGCCAGGTCCTCGACACCCGTTACGGCCAGATGGCGCTCCTTCGCCTCGCGTTGCTGGCGCTGGCGATCCCGCTCCTGCGCCTGGTGGGTCGCCGCGCCGACGAGCATCCGCTGCCCACCTGGTGGCCTCCGACGGCCGGGATCCTCGCGGCGGCACTGGCACTGACGGTGTCGCTCGCCGGCCACGCGCGTACCGGGACGCTCACCGGCCTCGCCGTTCCCGCCGACGTCGTGCACGTGCTGGCGATGGGTCTGTGGCTCGGCGGCCTCGCCGTGCTCGCCATCGCGGTGTTCCCCGGCCGTCAGGTCGACGACCTGCACGAGGTGGTCCCCCGCTTCTCCCGGCTGGCGTTCTGGTGCGTCGCCGCACTCGTCATCACCGGCGGCTTCCAAGCCTGGCGCCAGGTGGGGAGCATCAACGCGCTCCGCAACACCGACTACGGCCAGATCCTCCTCGTGAAGTCCCTGATCGTGCTCATCCTGGTGGTCGTGGCGGCACTGAGCCGCCAGATCGTCGGGTACCTCTTCCCCGCGCCTCGACGCCCGGCGCCAGCGCCGGTCCCGGTCGTCGCCGGCGGCTCCGACAACCTCTCCGATGACGGTCTGGTCGACGACGACTGGGACGAGATCGACGAGCGCTACGAGCTGAAGCGGCTGCGGCGCACCGTGGCCGCCGAGATCGTCATCGCGGTCGCGGTCATCGCCGTCACCGCCGTCCTCGTCAACGCCGCCCCGGCCAAGATCGCCCAGAGCCAGCCCGGGGGTGCCGCCGGCGTGACGCTGAAGTCCGACCAGGTGTGGGTCGACATCACCGCCGCGCCCGGCACCGCTCCGGCCGCCAACGACATGCACGTCACCGCGATCAACCCCGCGGGAGCGCCGGTGAACCCAGCCGACGTCGTGGCCACCCTCGACTACCCGGCGCGCCACGTCGCACCGTTGACGATCCCGCTCCGGCGCCTCGGCGCCGGCCACTACCTCTCCCCGGGATTCACGATCCCGTTCAAGGGGACGTGGCGGATCACCGCCCATGTCCGCTTCGACCAGTTCACCGAAGTCACGATCGCCGGTCCGTTGAACATCGGCTGACGACCGCGCCGGCGGGAACGGGCGCCGCCGCGGGGGTCGATCAGGGGGACGGCGGTCCCAACAGGTCCGAGATGCGGACCAGCGTGAAACCCTTCTGGCGGAGCCCGTTGACGACGTACGGCAGCGCGAACGCGGTCAACGGCGCGGTGTTGCCTCCGGTGATGTGCATGACGACGATCGAGCCGTTCTGCGCGTTGTTGATGACGTTGTTGACGATCGCGCGCACCGACGTGCCGAAGGCGTCGCCGCTCGCGAGGTCGTACTGGATGACGGTGATCCCCGTCCCCGCGGTGGCGCGGAGCGCAGCGTCGTCATAGCACCCGCCCGGGAACCGGAAGTACGGCGTCGGACGGTTCGTGAACTGGCGGAGCAGCTGCTCGGAGTGATCGACATCGGCGGCCATCTGGGCGACCGGCAGCCCGCCGAGCCCATAACAGGGCACGTGGTAGGCGCGGTGCTCATAGGAGTGGCTCCCCAGCTCGAACAGCGGATCGGTGGCGAGGCGTCGGGTCAGATCCGGATACCGCTCGATCCATTTGCCGGCGAGGAACAGGGTGGCGGGAACCTGCAGCTGGTCGAGCTCGTCGATGACGGCCACGTTCGCGAACGACGCGACGCGATGCTGGTCGAGTTCTTGGATCATCCCGTCGGTCAGGTTGGAATCGAAGGTCAGCGCGACCGCGCGGCGGTCTCTCGGACCGTTGGTGACCACCGTCCCGGGCGGGACCGTGGGGAACGGCGCCAACGTGGTCGTGGTTGTCGGGGCGCTGGTCGTCGTCGACCCGGAGCGATCCGCCAGGGTCGTGGGCCGCCGTTGGGCCGACCCCGATCCCGGTAGGAGACCGGCCGCCACGCCGACGCCGACCAACGCGACCAGCGAGGCGACCGCGGTGAGGGTGATGCGGTGTCGACGACGTCGACCCGCGGCCGCGGATCGCGACGTCATCGCCCGTGATGTGTCTACCCGCACTGCCCGCACTCCGCGTCGCTCGCAGCCCCGTTGGCTTCCCCCGACGTCCATTCAAGCAAGGACGGCCCCGCGGCGTCGAGCAATCGGCGGCGAACTTCAGGTGAAGAACGAGCCGCCGGTCGGATCAGCGGGCCGGGAGGTTCAACGAGGCGAGCAGGCCCCGGACCCGTTGGCCGATCTCGTCGCGAATGGGACGGACGGCCTCGACGCCCAACCCGTCGGGGTCAGCGAGCTCCCAGTCCTCGTAGCGCTTCCCGGGGAAGATCGGACAGGCATCTCCGCAGCCCATGGTGATGACGGCATCCGCGGCCCGGACGATCTCGTCGGTCCACGGCTTGGGGTACTCCCCGGAGATGTCAATGCCGATCTCGGCCATCGCCGCGATCGCCGCGGGGTTCACCGCGCTGGTCGGCTCGGAGCCACCGGACCAGGCGAGCGCCCGGCCGCCGGCGAGGTGCTGGAACCAACCCAGGGCCATCTGGCTACGCCCCGCGTTGTGCACGCAGAGGAAGAGGACGACGGGGACGCCGCCGTCGTCTTTGCCCTCCACCCGGGCCAGCGCGTGGAGCCGTTGGCGGGCGAACCGCTCGGCGAGGATCGGGACGAAGTTGATCGTCGTGGCGTGCTCTGCGAACTGGTCCCAGCTGCTGACGACGAACCGTTCGATGGTCTCCTCGCCGAACACGCCGTGGAACTCATCGGCGAGGCGAGCGACGGCGGAACGCCGCGCGAGCTGCTGGTCGACGGTCGGGCCAGTTTGGGTCATGTCGGCTCCTCGCTTACCCGGATCGGAAGCTCTCGTGGGGGACGACGACGGAATCGGCGGGGAGCCCCGGGTGCAAGAACCGGGCGACGGCGACCGCCGCCAGCCCTCCCGCGACCTGGACGACGATGAACGCCGGCGCGCTCGACGGGCGGATGCCGGCGAAGGTTCGGGTGAGCGTCCGCCCGATCGTCACCGCGGGGTTCGCGAAGCTGGTGGAAGACGTGAACCAGTACGCGGCGGCGATGTAGGCCCCGACCGCGAACGCCGCGACCGACGATCGACCCGACCGAACCACGCCGAGGATCACGACGATCAGGCCGAAGGTGGCAACGAACTCGGCGAGCCACAGCGACCCCGACGACCTCGTGTGCGTCGAGAGCGTGACCGCGGGCAGGTCGAACATGAGGTTCGCGACGATCGCTCCAACGCACGCCCCCACGACCTGGGCGAGGACGTAATACGTCCCGTCGCGGGTGGAAATCCCACCGAGGATGCGGTCAGCGAGCGTGACGACCGGGTTGAAATGCCCACCCGAGACCGGGCCCAAGGCCAGGATCAACGCGATGAGACCGGATCCGGTCACGGTGGCGTTGATCAGCAGCTGGAACCCGACGTTGCCCGGTGACAAGCGTTGCGCAGCGATGCCGGACCCAACCACGATGGCGACGAGCAACGCGGTGCCGAGGGCCTCGGCAGTGGCCCGCCGGGCCAGGTCCCGATCCACGCCGACGACCTCAGCAGCAGCGGGCGGCAGATTCCGGCGCCGCGGCGCAACCCTCATCGTCCGCGCCGGGCTCGACGGTGCGCAGCTCTCCGCCGGGCATCTCGGCGTCGGCGAGGACGGTGTAGATCTCCCACGGCTCACCGTCGGGCGCGTCGACCCACACCTTGTCCTGGACCGCGTAGCAGCAGGTCACCTCGTCCTCGGTCGCGGTCGTGAGGCCCTGGTCCGTGAGGCGCGCCTGTGCGGCCGCCACCTCGGAGGTGTCGGGCACCTCGACGCCGAGGTGGTTCAGCGTTCCCGGCGTGCCGTGGCCCTCCACGAGGACCAACTTCAGCGGGGGGCGGTCGATGGAGAAGTTCGCGTAGCCGGGTCGCCGCTTGGCCGGTGTGGCGTCGAAGAGCTTCGAGTAGAAGGCGACCGCCGCGTCGAGGTCGGCCACGTTGAGTGCGAGCTGAACCCTCGCCATGATGCTGCTCCCCTGGTACATTCGCGTTAGTCGATGGATCTATCATCGCGAATACATTGATGCTTGTCAATACGCCGAGAGGAGGTCCGGTGGCCATCCCAGGAGGCTCGGGATCCGGGAGCGAGGCCTGTTGCCCGTCGGTGCTCGACGCGCCCCTCGACGAAGCCCAGGCCGCCGACTTGGCCCGGGCCTTCGCCGCGCTGGCCGACCCGGTTCGGCTCCGGCTGCTCAGCCTGATCGCGGACGCCGGCGAGGTGTGCGCGTGTGAGCTGCTGGAGCCACTCGGCAAGGCCCAGCCGACCGTGTCGCATCACACGAAGGCCCTGGCCGACGCCGGGCTGATCGTGGGTGAGAAGCGGGGCCGGTGGGTGTGGTGGTCGATCGTGGCGGAACGAGTCGCGACGCTGGCCGACGCCCTCGCACCCGCCTCGCGACGCGCCGGAG
Source organism: Actinomycetota bacterium (assembly GCA_036769425.1). Lineage (GTDB taxonomy): Bacteria > Actinomycetota > Acidimicrobiia > IMCC26256 > PALSA-555 > PALSA-555. The sequence goes on along the minus strand of DAIPLE010000007.1, from coordinate 16,874 downwards.
TCTGAGCCGCCGGCCACCTCGCCCACCTGAGGCGCGTCCGCCTGGGGCGCTCAGGTCGCCCGGGCGAGGATCACGACCCAGCCCGCGGCGGGCGTCGAGGGAGTCGGCGCGCCGTAGCTGTCCAGAACCTCGACCGCGAACCCCGCGGCCTCGAGGCTCACCACCAGCATCGCGGGCTCGTAGAGGCGCAGGACATGGTGCTCGTCGGTGCGCTCGTACGAACCGGTCTCGGTGCGACGAAAGATGGTCACGAACCGGTCCAGGCGGCGCCCGTCGTCGCTCTCGACGGCATGCATGAACAAGGTCCAGGTGTCCCGGTCGTGGAGCCGGTTCGCCACCCGATCGGGGCCGTAGCGGCCGGGTGTCGCGACGTCGAACAGGAAGATCCCGCCCGGTTCGAGGCTGGCCCGAACCCGCCCGAAGACGTCGGCGAGCGCCGCGTCGCCGGCGCGCTCGTCGGTGGCGTAGTTCAGCGCCTCGCCGATCGCCGTCACCGCGACCGTGGCGGGCAGCTCGGCGTCGAGCAGCGACCCGCGCCGGAAGGTCGCCTGGGGCGCGTTCCGCCGGGCGAGGTCGAGCATGGCCGGAGACAGATCGACGCCCTCGACCTCGTATCCGGAGTCACTCACCCGCCGGGCGAGGATCCCCGACCCACAGCCGAGGTCCACAACGGTGCCGGCCTCATGGCCCGAACCGCGCAGCTCAGCAACGAGACGGGTCGCGGCGCGCTCGGCGAGGTCGCCGAACGCGGTGTGGTGGATGTGGGCCTGATCGGGTCCGTAGAAGCCACCGTCGCTCACCCGGTCATCTTCGCCGCGTCGGCGCGCCCAGAGCCACGCCTGGTCGCGAGGGTCAGATCAAGGTGAGGCCGCCGTCCACGGCGAGGACCTGGCCGGTGATGTAGCTGGCGTCCTCGGACAACAAGAAGACCGTCGCCGCCGCCACCTCCCAGGCTGAGCCTTGCCGACCCAGCGGCACCGGGGTGCGCTCTCGAGCCGGTCGTCCCCGTGAGGCCCAACGGCCCAAGGGCGTGTCGATCAGTCCCGGGGCGACGACGTTGGCTCGCACCCCGCGTCGGGCACCCTCGAGCGCGACGTGGCGGCACAGTCCGATGAGCCCGGCCTTCGAGGCGTCATAGGCGGGAAGGCGACTACCTGGTTGCAGGCCGGCCACCGAGCTGATGAACACAAGCGCGGCGCCCTCCGCGACGCGTGGCAGCGCGTCGCGCGCGATCAGGAAATGCGCCCGCAGATTGACCGCGAACGTCGCGTCCCAGTCCTCGGCGCTGGTGCGCGCCATCCCGCCGCCTCGCCCGATCCCGACGTTGAGCACGAGACCATCGAGGGGTTCGGCGGTGGCTCGGGCCACGAGCTCCGCGCAGTGGTCCTCCGACGTGACGTCGCCGACGAGGACCTCGGCGGCACCGCCTTCGTCGTGGATCCAGCCCGCGGTCCGCTCCGCGGCGTCGCGATCCCGGTCGGCGCAGAGGATCGACGCGCCTTCGCGTGCGGCCAGCACCGCGATCGCTCGCCCGTTGCCGACCGGCGCATCGGGATCATCGGAGGGCTGCGTCCCGGCACCCACGACGAGAACCCGGCGCCCCGCGAGACGACCCGGGCTCACGCGTCGAATCCGGGCACGCCTGGCTCGCGTTGCACCCCGAGCGTGTTCAGGGTGAACGCCACCATGTGGTAGTGACCGACGAGCATCGGCACCTCGATGAGCTGGCGCTCGTCGTAGCGGGCGGCGAGCGACCGCCAGGTCTGGTCGCTGATGCAGCCCTCATCGTGGAGCTCGTCGGCGGCGCGCAGCAGCGTGACGTCGAACGCCTCCCAGCCGGAGACGTCGGGCCCATCCTGGATGCGGCGGATCTCGTCGTCGGTCAGTCCGGTGGCCTTGCCGATGATGGCGTGCTGGCCCCATTCGTATTCGGAACGGCAGCGCCACCCAGTGCGGAGGATGAGCAGCTCCCGGTCGCGCGCCGGGAGCTTGCCGATCAGGAGCTTCCCGCCGAAGGGCAGCCATCGTCGGAACAGGCCCGGATGCCGCACCAGCGTGGCGAAGATATTGGTGGCGTGAGACCCCGGCGTCGTGGCGCCCGAGAGCAGCTCCTGGGCGGCAGGGTCGAGATCAGCCGCAACGGCGGGTGGGAGGCGAGGGGTGGCGGGCCGCTTCGACATGACGCTCAACCTAGTGATCGAGTCGCTCGTCCATTCGGGGCTCACCTCCGCACCGGCGATCGATCAGCGGCTGGTGAGCTCGAGGAGCTTCGTGACCGTCTTCCAGTTTCGGCTGGTCGCCTTGACGCCCAGCTGGCGCTCGAAGAAGGCGTTGTTGAGCTTGGTGCGGCCGTAGCCGTCGGGGCAGCAGAGAAAGATCTCCCGGCCGCGGACGATGGCCTCGTCGGGTCCGACGGCCTTGGTCGCGAGCTCTTTCACCGGCGCGGCGGTGGGTTTGGTGGCGAGGAACGTGACGTAGAGCGATCGAGTATCCGCGCCGCGTTTGAGAAAAGGGTTCGCGGACCGGATCTCGCGCAGCTGGTCCTTCGTTCGCACCAAGACGGTGATCGTCAGTCCGAAGCTCCGCCGGACCTCGCGCTCGAGGTCACCGACCAGTTTGGGCTCCGGTGTGGCCGTGGCGCTGAAGACGACGTTGCCGCTCTGCACATAGGTGGTGACGTCGTGATAGCCGGCGTGCGACAGGTGGGCTCGCAGCTCGGCCATGGGGACCTTGTTCTGCCCACTCACGTTGACGGCGCGAAGCAACGCCACGTACGACTTCACGATGCCCGGTTCTACACCCCTCGACGAGCATCGGGGCGGGGCGAGGGCTGACCACTTCGAGCGGGGCTGGCGGAGGTCGGCCACACCGGCTGGCATTTCAGCGGGATACTGGCGTGATGGCGGGCACGATGGTTGATGTCGACTTGACCCGCGAGGCGGGCGAGGTGCTCGGCCACGCGCCGATGGACGTCGAGGAGCTGGCGCATGCCAAGCGGATGAGTGTCACCGCCCAGGTGTGTCGGGTCCGCGCCCCGCACGGCACCGCCGTCGTCAAGGTCATCTCCTCCGGCGTTGACGGCGGAGCGTGGACAGGGTCCAACGACCCTCGTCATCCGTGGTTCTGGCGGCGCGAGCCGTCGCTGTACGAAGAGGGGATCCCCGCCGCGTACGTCGATGCCGGCCTGCGAGCTCCGGCGCTGCTGGGTCTCTTCGAGCGCCGGGCTGGTGTCGCCCTCTGGCTCGAGGACCTGGCCGGACAGGCGGGTTCGGCGTGGGACGCCGCGGAGTATCGAGTCGCGGCCCGTCGACTGGGCTGGGCGCAAGGCCAATACCTCACCGGGCAGGCCGAGCCCGGCTCGCGGCCGTGGAGCCAGCACTTCTTGGTCGACTACCTCAAGACGTGGGATGACGTCGGCTGGGAGCAGCTCGACCGCGACGACGCGTGGGACGCGCCGCTCATCCGCGCGCACTTCTCGAGTCAGCTGCGGGGCGACCTGATTCGGCTCTGCGCCGACCGTCACCGCATGATCGGCTGGACCGAGCAGATCTCGCAGACGATCTGTCATCACGACGTTTGGCCCAGGAATGTCTTCGCGTTCGACGGTCACACCACCCTCATCGATTGGGCCTTCGCCGGTCACGGACACGTCGGAGCCGACGTCGGGAACCTAGTGACCGACTCCTGCGGCGACCTCCTCCACCCCGCCGCCATGCTCCCCGAGCTCGACGCGGCCGCCCGAACGGGATACGAGGAGGGTTTGCAGGAGGCCGGGTGGCGCGGGGACCTCCGCCAGGCGCGGCTCGGGATGTGCGTGATGGCCGCGCGGTGGAGCTGGCTCGTTCCCCACATGCTCCGCCAAGCCACCGAAGACCAGCATCACGTCTACGGCTCGGCCCAAGTGGATTCGCAACACCTCTTCGCTGAGCGAGCCGAGATGCTCCGGTACTACACCGTCCTCGCCGCGGAAGCGCGTTCGCTGGCGTTGGAGCTGGGGCTCTGAGCCATCGACCCGCATCACGATTGACACGGTCTCCGGTGCGAGACCGTCAGGGCCGAAACGCAGAGCGGGCGGCCTTTGAGCCCGCGCCGGCCCGAGCCCAGTAGCCATAGGTGCCCTCGTCGCGCAGCTCGGTGGCGGCTTCGACGAGGGCGCCGTACGCCGCGAAGGCGAACGCACCGCCGATCGAGATCCGTCGCACGCCCACGGCCGCGAGCGCGGCGACAGATGGACACCCGGGCAGCGCGAGCACGTTGACCGGACGATCGACGGCGGCAACCACCTGGCGGACATCGTCCAGCGCGACGACGCCCGTGGCGAACAGCACGTCGGCCCCCGCATCCTGGTAGCGCTGCAGTCGGGCGATCGTGTCGGCCAGATCGGGCCGCCCGCGGACATAGTTCTCGGCCCGGGCCGTCAGGACCATTCGGGTTCCGTCGTGCGCCGCCTCGGCCGCGGCCACCACCCGTTCGGTCGCGAGCCCGAGGTCGTAGATAGGGCTGTCTGCGTCACCCGAGTAGTCCTCAACGGAGCAGCCGGCCAGTCCCGTCCCTCTCGCCAGCGTGATCGTCTCGGCGACGCCGGCAGGGTCGTCCGCGAAGCCGTGCTCGAGGTCAGCAGAAACGGGAAGGTCGGTCGCGTCGACGATGGAGCCGGCATGCTCCAGGGCTTCGCTGCGGTTCATGCCGCCGTCGAGGCGCCCGAGCGTGGATGCCGACCCGCTGCTCGTCGTGGCCAACGCTTCGAATCCGAGGGATGCGAGGAGCACCGCCGAACCCCGGTCCCACGGATTCGGCAAGAGCAGCGGCGCGGCACCGTGATGCCGAGCGAGGAACCGCTCGGCCTTCTCCGGTTGGGTACTCACGCCTTTCATCCTGCCAGGTGACGGTGTAGCGCATCACCGCGGGATCGCGGTCGAGCCCGACCGACTCGTCGCCATCATCCGGGGCCAGGTCTCGAACGAACAGGCGGTCCGTCTCGGCCGGTTCGAGTCCTGCTGAACCGTTTGCGTCGTCGTGCACGGACGGGTTCTGTCGGTGGACCGGGTGTCGCGAGCGCCGACGAATGGCGACTCGGTCGATCGGCCGGTCAGACTCCAACGCGTGGTGACGAGAGGACGTGGTGAATGATCACTCGGCGGTGGGCCCTCGGAGGGTCGTTGCTCGGCTCGGGTGCTCTCGACAGTTCGTGAATCGAGGACGGTGTGGAGGTAACGGGACTGCTTTTGAACCCCTCGCTCACGGAACCTGAAGCTCCTCGCGGCCTCCTAAATTCGTTGTACCACGGACTGTGATGTGGGGCTACGTAGAGCGCGGACGCCGTAGGCAACGCTGTTTCAAGCTCGTGTGGCGATGGTGATGATTTCCGGGCTGGTGCCGGTTAGCGGCTGCCGCTCCCAATCCCCGAACTGCTCCTCGATTGCCAGGCCAGCACCGGACAGGAACGAGACCAGCGAATCCGCATCAAGGAACCTCAGAGTGCTCCGGCTCACCTGCGGCCGATCCCAGTTGAGACTTGTGAACGTAGTGGTGAATCGAACGACGTCGCCTTCGACCGGTGTCTCAACCTTGTGCGCCATCCGCACCACGGCACCGTCGCCGTCGGTGACCTCGACCGCATTGTCCGGAGTCCAGCCCTCCCACCCGCGAACCAGCGGGTTGCGAGTTTCAAATGCGAAGCGGCCGTCCTGGGTGAGAGCCGACCGGGTAGCGGCAAGCGACGCTCGAACTTCGTCGTCCTCGACGAACACCTGAAATGCATGACCGGTCATGACGACCAGGTCGAACTCTTGATCCCAATCGACCGAGGCAAGGTCACCGAGGATCCACTCAATGTCCGAACGGGTGCGCGCCTGGTCGAGCATCGCGTCGGCGGGATCGAGCCCGCACAGTCGCCCGGTATGACCGGCCTGCCGGGCCAGGCGCAGCAGCTCACCCGTCCCGCAGCCGACATCGAGCACGGTCTCTGCGGACATCACCAGTGGCAGGTAGAAGCCGAAGTCGCCTCTTCCCTGGCAGAACACGTCATACAACTCGGTGAGACTGCGCTCGGTGAATAAGCGATCAACCACGACAGCGGCTCCCGGATATGTGATCTTCGTAGCTGTTGTCTCAATCGCTGGTGTTACTCATGGTCGTAAGTCAATTGTCGGCGTCTCATGAAACGCGAATTACGAGAACGAGTACCAACTAGCGGGTCATTACCGAAGCTGTTTACGTGGATGTCGAAGGTGTGATCGAAAGCCGTCTATCGCCGCTGTTCGCTCACGAACCCACGACCAGTTCATTCCTCGTTTGGAGCAGGCGATCAAGAACCCCGGTCCTCTTTCTCAAGACCGGGGTTCAAAAGAGAACGTTCTGGTGGAGGTGACGGGACTTGAACCCGTGACTTCTTCGTTGCGAACGAAGCGCTCTACCGGGCTGAGCTACACCCCCGGAGTCGGTCAGGCTACCAGTCGTCTTACGCACGCCGGTCTGTCGGTATTCGCCGGATGTCCGGCGACGCGGGTCGCGGGCGTCAGGACGACGCCGGGGGTTGGTCCCCGCTCACGGTTTGGTCGAAGCGGGCGAGGACGATGGCGTTGGTGATGTCGCCGCGTGTGCGTTCGAGGACGGCGCGGAGCGCGTCGGTTGACCGTCGGAGCCCTCCGGTGAGCGCGTCGGGATAGTCCACGGTGACGAGGAGGTCATAGACGTCGTCCATGACCGCGAACAGGGTCTGGGCTTCGGTGGTGTCGCCATCGCGGAGACGGTCGAGGACTTGGCGGCGGAGCTCACTGGCGGCTTCGGCCATCCCGTTGAGGTAGGCGGGGATGTCGACACGGAGGGTGGCGGCGTCGGGGGCGGTCTCGTGCGCGACGTAGGCGAGCGTCAGGCAGGCTTCGGCGTATTCCTTCTGGGCGTCGTGGACGTAGCCGGCGTCGCGGATCCCGGGGTGCTGCTCGGTGGCGGCCGCGGCCTGCGCGAGCAGATCGGCGACTTCGGTGATGCGGGCCCGCCCGTCGTCGAGGGCGCCGCGGTGCACGGCCCGGATCGCCAGCGCGCTGGCGCGGATCGCTCGTCGGCACAGCGGCAAGGTGACCTCGCGCGCGTGATGGCGGCCCTCGAGTTCGGTGCTGGCGGCCTGGCCCGCGGCGCGCAGCTCGCGCGAGCGGTCCGGCCCCACCGGGCGGCTCAGTACGTCGCGGTGCGGCGCAGGAGGAGCGCCGGCTCACGCCCGGAGGCGGGCTCGGCAGCCATGCCCGGGATCGAGCGGAGGTGGCGACCGGTGGGCTCGAGGGGCCGCACGTTGGGCCGCCGTCCGTGTTGGCGGGACTTCATCTGGAGCAGCAAGTAGACGTACACGCCGAGGCAGCCGTCGGCGAGGAGGTGCAACACCAAGAACATGATGTTGGCGCCGCTGAACAAGGTCATCACCAAGGTGACACCGACGGCGACGAGGAGGCCGATGAGCACGTCCCGGCGTCGCTTCTGGGCCCGGCTCATCCCTCCCGGGGTGTGCATCGCGCCCATCGAGGCGACCGGGCCGACGGGACCCATGAGCGGCTGCATCGCGGGAAGGTCTTGATCGCCGCCACCGGCGCCGCGGGCTCGTCCGAACGCCGAGGTGAACATCGACATGACCTCGCCGACGCCGCCGGAGACGCCCGATCCGCCACCCTCCGCGCGTGCCCGCAGAATCGGCGGGACCAGAACTGCAGCCCACAAGATTCCGAGGACCAGGATGACGACGATTGCCACGATGCGGTAGGTGCTCCTGTGCTTCAGGTTGGTTCGGGCACAACAAGATCCAGTGGATCCGCCGTGGGAATACCGAGAAGGTTAGTCAGACCGGGCCGGGCAGAGTCAACCCGCAGCGGCGAGAAAGTTTCACCCGTCGTCAACCTCGTGGTCGTCTGCGCGCCGCCAGTGGCCAGACCGTCCGCCGGTCTTTTCCCATAAGGCCAGTTCGCCGATGATCATGCCTCGATCGACCGATTTGCACATGTCATAGATGGTGAGGGCCGAGACCGCGACGGCGGTGAGGGCCTCCATCTCGACGCCGGTGCGGTCGATGGTGTCGACCTGGCACTCGACCTCAACGTGGTCCTCCTCGATGCGGAAGTTCACGAAGACCGATCCGACCAGGAGGGGGTGACACAGGGGGATGAGACTCGGGGTCTGCTTGGCGGCCTGGATTCCGGCCACCCGAGCCACCGCGAGGACGTCACCCTTGGTGATGGCCCCGGAGGCGATCTTGCCGGCGGTGGCGGAGGCCATGTGAACCCGGCAGCGGGCGACAGCCCGCCGGTGGCTGGGCTCCTTCGCCGTGACGTCGACCATCCGGGCCCGCCCGAGAGGGTCGAGGTGGGTGAACTCGGACGCAGTCACGCGACCTCAGTGTATGGGGCGACCGGCCGTCCCGGCCGTTTCGGGTCGCACTCGGCGCCCGGGGGGCCGCGGGACCGACGAGAAGCGGTGCCGCGGGGCCGACCGGAGGCCTCAGCCGCCGATCTGGCTCATGGACCGCGCCGGGCGCACGAAGTCGACCTGACCGATCCGATGCCCGGCCCACTTGACGCCCACCGCGACCGAGATCGCCGCGGCGACCTCGGTGTCGATGTCCTCGGCGGGACGGCCCGATCGCAGGATGGCCCGGAGGTCGGTCTCGTCGAGCGCGAACAGGCAGGTGCGGAAGCGGCCCTCGGCGGTGATCCGCACCCGGTCGCAGTCTCCGCAGAACGGCTCGGTGACGCTGGCGATGACGCCGACGTCGCCGACGTCATCGGCGTAGCGGTGCACCGCGGCCGGTTCGACATGGTCGACCGGTCCGCCGCGATCGGCGAGCGGGAACACGCGGTCGATGCGCTCGAGGATCTCGGCGGCCGGGACGACCTGGTCCATCGACCACTCGCCGGGCGCGTCGAGCGGCATGAACTCGATGAAGCGGATCCCGACGCCACGGGCCCGACCGTACGCGGCGAGGTCGACGACCTCGTCGTCGTTGACGCCCCGGATCACGACGCAGTTCACCTTGACCGGGTCGAGACCGGCGTCGAGCGCGGCGTCGATGCCGGCAAGAACCTGATCGAGCTCGTCGCGTCGGGTCAGGGCGCGGAAGGTCTCGGGCCGCAGCGAGTCGAGCGAGACGTTCACGCGGCGTAACCCCGCCGCGGCGAGGTCGTGGGCGAGCGCAGGGAGCCGCACCCCGTTCGTGGTCATCGCCAGGTCCACGCCGAGCGGGTTGAGCAGCTCGAAGAGACGGGGCAGGTGCGCCCGGATGGTCGGCTCCCCACCGGTGACCCGAACCGAGTCGAACCCGAATCGTTCGACGCACACCCGAGCGACGCGGGTCTGCTCCTCGTAGGTGAGCAGCTCGTCGCGATCGAGCCACACCATGCCCTCGGACGGCATGCAGTAGGTGCAGCGGAAGTTGCAGCGGTCGGTGATCGAGATCCGCAGATCCCGGGCCCGGCGCTGAAACGAGTCGACCAGCGGTACCGGGATCATGGGGACCAGGGTAGGGCCCGATCGGAACCACTTGACAGCCACCACTCACCGTGGTCTCATAGGCCCCGCCACACCACACTGCGTGGTGGGAAGCATGACAATCGAGCCACCTCTCGGGGAGGCGCTGATCCGTCGGCCGGTAACTGGTCGCTAAGGGCTGACGGGGAGCCAGGCGAAACCGGCCCCATGCCAAATGGGGGCCGGTCGTCGTCGTTTCTGGGCAGAAACGGACAGAGAGGCCTAGCCATGGTTCGGACGTCGGCGTTCTTGCCCGCCCGGGTGGCACTCGCCCTCGGCGCGGTCGCGTTGAGCACCGGTCTCGCAGCCTGTGCGGTCCCTCTGTCCGGCTCGGGGAGCTCGGCCCGTGGGGGCAACGGGACGACACGGACGGGATCTACAGATCGCGTCGTCGTGTGCGAATCGGGCACCTCGAGCAGCGGAGGGGTTGATACGTCGTCGGCGGTGGCGGTCCGGGTGCCGGCAGGGACACCCGTGCCGCCAGGTTGCCGGGAGGGCTGACCGGCCCCGTCAACGGCGTACGGGCTCCGGCCTTCTTGGGGCGGGCCGGAGCACCCCACCGCCCCACCGGGGCGGGGATCCACTCAGTGGTCGGCGACCCCGTCGAGGAGCCACACCCGCAGCGATCCTCCTTCGTCGACGCCGTCACCGTTCGGGAGGACCGCCAAGCCGTTCGCGGCGGCGGTCGCCGAGAGCGCGTTGCTCTCCTGGGCCCCGATGCTCGAGGCCACGTAGCCGTCGGCGGTGGCCTGGAGCCGCACCCGGTCGAGATGCACCTTGCCGTCGGCGCGGCGCGCGAACCGGTGCGCGGCGCGCGCCGTCACCTCGGGACGGAACCGATGGGCGTGACCCATCCGCTGCAGGAGCGCCGGGCGGGCGAAGCACTCGAAGCTGACAAGGGACGACACCGGGTTGCCGGGCAGCCCGAAGACCGGAACGTCGCCGACCACACCGAAGGCGAGCGGTCTCGCGGGCTTGATCGCGACTTGCCACGAGGTGAGCGACCCGAGTCGTTCGAGCGCGGCCTTCACGTAGTCGTAGTCACCGACCGACACGCCGCCGCTGGTCAGCACGGCGTCGTAGCGGCGGACCGCGTCGTCGAGGGTGGCGACGATCCCCGCCTCGTCGTCGACGACGATGCCGAGGTCCACGGCGTCACAGCCCGCCTGACGGGCCAGCGCCAGGAGCATCGGACGGTTCGAATCGCGGATGCGTCCGGGGGCGAGCGGCCCGGGGGCGTCGACGGCGGTCAGCTCGTCACCGGTGGAGAGCACGCCGACCCGGGCGCGGCGGACGACGGGCACCCGGGCGACGCCGATGCTCGCAAGGACACCGACGTGCGCCGGCCCCACCACGGTGCCGGCGGCAAAGACCGGCGCGCCCGCCGCGAGGTCACCACCGACGCCACGCACGTGGTCGCCGGGCTGGGCGACCTGCTCGACGAGGACCGCGTCGTCGCCGTCACGTCGGGTGCGCTCCACCATGACGACCGAGTCGGCGCCGTCGGGCATCGGGGCGCCGGTCATGATGCGAATCGCCTCACCTCGGTTGACTGCCCGGTCGGGGGCCTTCCCGGCGGGCAGGTCGCCGACCACGCGCAGCCGCACCGGCGAGTCGACGGTCGCCGTAACGGTGTCGGTGGCTTGGATCGCGTAGCCGTCCATCGCGGTGTTCGCGAACGGCGGGACCGGCTGGTCGGTGGTCACGTCGACGGCGAGGACAAGCCCGAGCGCGTCGCCGAGGTCGACGTCGTGCACGGCGAGGCGACCGACGGAGGCGAGGATCTCCTGCTGCACCGCCGCGAGGGGCGTCACGGGCATCAGAGCCGGCGGCGCTGCACGAGGTCGACGAGGAAGGCGCGCAACTCGGGTCCGAGGTCAGGACGGTCGAGGGCAAGCTCGATGTTGGCCCGCAGGAAGTCGATCTTGCGGCCGATGTCGTACCGGCCGTGGGAGAACACCACCCCGTGGACCGGCTGCTCGTCGAGCAGCCGGGCGATGGCGTCGGTCAGCTGCAGCTCACCGTTGACTCCGGGTTCGGTGGCGTCGAGCGCCGGGAAGATCTGGGGTGAGAAGACGTACCGTCCGACCACCGCGAGGTTCGACGGGGCCTGGTCCGGCGCTGGCTTCTCGACCAGGGAGCGGACCCGCACCAGACGGTCACGGACCGGCTCGACCTCGGCGCACCCGTACGCCGAGATCTCTTCCGGCGCGACCTCCAGCAACGCGAGGACCGAGCCGCCTTCCGCGGCGTGGACCTCGAGCATGGTGCGGAGCAGGCGAGCGTCGTCGACCATGATGTCGTCGCCGAGCATCACCGCGAACGATTCGCCGGCGATGTGGTCCCGAGCCACCGAGACCGCGTGGCCGAGCCCCAGCGGGTCGCGTTGACGGATGTAGTAGAGGTCGGCGATCTCGTTGGTCGCCTGCACTTCTCGGAGCAGCTCGTCCTTGCGGTCCTGCTCCAGGTAGAACTCGAGCTCGAAGTTGCGATCGAAGTGGTCTTCGATGGCGCGTTTGCCTCGTCCCGTGATCACGAGGACGTCGCGTAACCCGGCCCGCACGGCCTCCTCGACGACGTACTGGATGGACGGCTTGTCGACGATGGGCAGCATCTCTTTGGGCTGGCTTTTCGTCGCGGGCAAGAACCGGGTGCCCATGCCCGCCGCGGGGATGACGGCCTTGGTGATCGGCGAGGGACGCTTCGTCACGCGGCGACGCTACCGCCATCGTCTTCGTCGTCGAGCCCGAGCTCTTGGCCGCGCACCAGGCGCCGAACGTTGGCGAGGTGGCGCGCCACGACCAACGCCGCGAGCCCGGCCGTCACCGCGAGGTCCAGCGCGGAGCCGTCGCGGGCCGCGACGATGACCGGGAACGCGATGGCACACACGATCGACGCCACCGAGGCTTTGCGCAGCCCGCGGGCAATCCCGAACCAGACTACGGCGAGACCCGCGGTCTCGAGTGGGAAGATCACGGCCATGACACCGGCGGCGGTCGCGACGCCACGGCCCCCTTTGAAGCGTCGCGTCACGGGGAAGACGTGTCCGATGACCGCGGCCACTCCGAGGATGAACGCCCCGCGGTGGCCGTCGATGGCGGCGCCGACCCCGGCCGCCCCGGCGCCCTTGCCGAGGTCGAGGAGCAACACGACCAGTCCGGCTTTCCATCCGAGCAGGCGGAAGACGTTGGACGCCCCGGGGTTCCCCGACCCTTCGTGCAGGACGTCGCGGCCTTGGGTGCGCGCGACCAGCCCGGCGCTGGGGAAGGTTCCGACCAGGTACGCCACCGGGACGAGGCATGCGACGAGGATCACCGCGGGCATTCTTCCGCTCTGGGCGGCCCTCTGGGATGACGAGGGGCCGTCCGGGCGTTTACCATTAGCAGTCAACGGTCTCGAGTGCCAGCCGCGTTGGCGGTGCCCTGGGACTCGGCCGGGCGACCGGCCCCGAGCGGAGGCGACATGCCCACCTATCGATATCGCTGCAGCGGGTGTGGCGAGGAGTTCGAGCTGTGGCAGTCGATCAAGGACGACTCCCTCCTCACCCACGAGGACGGATGCGGCGGTGAGGTCCTGAAGGTCCTGACCGCGGCCGGGATCGTCCTCAAGGGCTCGGGGTTCTACAAGACCGACAGCCGGTCCTCGGAAACCGAGCGCAAGAGCTCGGACGGGTCCAAGCCGAAGAAGGACGGCGACGGCTCCTCGGAGCCCAAGCCCTCGCCGTCCGAGCCGGGAACGGACACCAAGAGCGGCGACACGACGTCGTCGACGACCAAGCCGGGCGATTCGAAATCGACCGCGGGCGCCGCGAAGCCCTCGTGAGCGAGGGGTCACCCGCCGCGGACCCAGACCGGGGCGCCATCGCGGCGGTGATCTTCGACTACGGCGGCGTGATCTCGGCGCGGTTCCTGCGAGACCTGCACATCTTCGAGGACGACATGGGATACCCGCGAGGATCGGTCGAGGAGCTGATGTTCGGGCCGTCCGCCGGCACCGACGGTGAGGCGGTCCATGACTTCCACCGGCTCGAGACCGGGCACCTCTCGTTAGCCGACTACCTGCGGGGCCTCGAGCGGCGCGCCCCCGAGGTGTTGGGCCGCCCCCTTGATCTCGAGGCGTACCGCGCGTTCGCCGGCGCGTCCGCGGTCGCGGTGCACTGGCCGGTCGTTCACTGCATCCGACGTCTGCAGGCCACCCCGCTGCGACTCGCGCTGCTGACGAACAACGTCCGCGAGTTCGGCGACGCGTGGCGGGCCACGTTTCCCGTCGAGGAGCTCTTCAGCACCGTCGTGGACTCCAGCGCGGTGGGGATGCGCAAGCCCGACCCGGCGATCTACGCGTACACGTGCAACCTGTTGGAGGTGGCGCCGACCGCGGCGGTGTTCCTCGACGACAACGACGACAACATCACTGCCGCGGCCGCGATGGGACTCGAGACGGTGCACGTCGGCGTCGACCCAATCGTCGCCATCGACGAGTTGAACACGATTCTGGAGCGGCGCGGTATCAGCTCCCGCTGACCTGCATCTCGCCGATGAGCACGGTGGCCCCGGCGGACGACCCCGGCAGCCAGCGCCGATCGGCGCCCACCTCGACGACGTCGAGGAGCATGCGCTGCAGCGTCGACGCCACCGTGACCTCGCGAACCGGCTCGGCGAGGGTCCCGGCCCGGATCATCAACCCGACCGCGCCGACCGAGAAGTCACCGCTCACCGGGTTGGTTCCGGAGTGCAGGCCACTCACCGACTGGACGTAGAGCCCTTCACCGACCGAGGCGACGATCTCGTCGGCGGAACGAGTCCCGGACGTGAGGGTGAGGGCGCGTGCGCCGACACCCGGCGGCCCTCCGATGCCCCGCACCGCGGACCCGGTCGTGCCCCGCCCCGAGCGACGTCCCGTGTACACGTTGTGGAGCTCCCCGCGCAGGATCCCGTCGGCGATGAGCGTCGTCCGGCGGGTCGGTACGCCTTCACCGTCGTGACTGGTCGCGCCGCGGGCCTCAGCGTCGGTGGGGTCGTCGACGAGCGTGAGGTGGGGTGCGGCGACCGCTTCGCCGTCGCGGCCGGCGAACATCGACCGGCCCTTGAGGATCGCTTCGCCGTTGAGCGCGCCGCCGACGACGCCGAGCACGGAGCCGGTCACGAGCGGGTCGAGCACCACGGGGAGGCATTGAGACCGGGGTTGGCGGGCGCCGAGGAGCCGGACCGCGCGGCTGGCGGCGTCGGCGGCCGCGGCGTCGACGTCGAGCTCGTCGAAGGCGCGACCGACGGAGAAGCCGTAGGCGCTGCGGGTCTCGGGTCCGTCGCCGGCCAGCGCCACCGCGGCGCACGAACACGAGGTGCGCCGGGTGGTGGCCTCGACGCCGAGTGAGCTGACGATCGTGGTGTCGATGGCCGCGTCGCCGTACGAAGCGGACTCGACGCTCCGGACGAGGGGGTCGGCGGCCGCGGTCGCGGCTTCGAGCTGGAGCGCGAGGTCGACCTTGGTCGTCGTGTCGACGTGGGTGAGCTCGTCGCGCCACAGGTCGAGGGCCACCGGCTCCGCGCCGTTGAGGTCGGTGGCGCTCACCAGTCCCTGCCATTCGTCGGGTGTCGCGAACCGGGCGTTGTCGCGGGCTTCGACGAGCGCCGCGTCGATGAGCCTCGGGTCGAGCGATCCGACCCACGCGTATCCGAGGCGGCCGTCGTGCACGACCCGCACGCCGAGCCCGGCCTGTTCGGCGACGGTGAGCGACTCGACCTCGCCTCGGAGGACCTCGACGTCGGTCTCGCGGGACCGGACCACGTAGACCTCCACCTGCTCGCCGGGAGCCGCCCGGCCGGCGATCTGGCGTGCCGCGACGATGGGTTCGAGGTCAGACACGCGCTGTGCCGCCGACGGTGAGCTCGGAGACCCGCAGCGTCGGCTGCCCGGCTGAGACCGGGACGCCTTGCCCGTTCTTGCCGCAGGTGCCGGCCCAGGTGTCGAAGTCCGAACCGACCGCGTCGATGCGCCGCAGCACCTCGGGTCCGTTGCCGATGAGCTGGGCGGCCCGCACCGGCGCGGTGATTCGACCCTGCTCGATCAGGTACGCCTCGGTGACGCCGAAGACGAAGTCGCCGGTCGCGGTGTCGACCTGGCCGCCTCCGAGCGCGACGCAGTAGAGCCCGAACGGGGTGTTGGCGATGATGTCGTCGGGTTCGTCGTCGCCGGCGAGGAGATAGGTGTTGGTCATGCGCACCATCGGCAGGTGCTGGTACGTCTCGCGTCGACCGTTCCCGGTGCTCGAGCGTTCGTGCTTGCGGGCCCGCAAGCCGTCCCACAGGTAGTCGGTCAGGACACCGTCTTCGATGAGGGTGGTCCGCGCCGCGGGGGCGCCTTCGTCGTCGATGGCGTAGGTGCCCCACTCCCGGGCGTAGGTCCCGTCGTCGACGAGGCTCACCATGGGGGCTGCGACCCGCGTCCCGACCCGGCCGCGGAACACGGACGCGTCTCGGTCGACGAGGTCGGCCTCGAGGCCGTGGCCGCACGCCTCGTGGAACAGGACCCCGCCGGCGCCGCGGCGCAGCACGACCGGGATCGGCCCCGACGGGGCCGGCTGGGCGGCGAGCATCGCGATCGCCCGGTCCGCCGCGGTGGTGGCGACGGCCTCCGGGGCGATCTCGTCGAAGAGCTCGAAGCCGACGGTGCGCCCCGGTGCCTCCGTCCCGGTCCGCAACCCGGTGTCTCCGACCGCGACGCACGTCACCGAGAAGCGGGTCCGGACCTGGTCGTCCTCGACGAAGACTCCGTCGGAGTTGGCGACGAGGATGTGGCGTCGCCCGTCGGCGTACCCCGCGCTCACCTGACGGACCGCGTCACCGCGCTCACGCGCCGCGGCGTCGGCCCGTTCGAGCAGCTCGACTTTCTGGGCCTTGTCGACCGCGTCGGGGGGCACGACGATCGGCGCGGCCACGACCTCGCGCCGCTCCAGCGCCACGACTCGGGGTTCGCCCGGGGCGCCACGCGCCGCGGCGGCGCTGGCCTCGGCGGCGCCGCGCAGCCCCGCGGCGGACAGATCGGCGGTGTGGGCGTAGCCGGTCGTCTCGCCCCGGACGACCCGGACACCGGCGCCGCGGCGACGGCCGGACACGAGCTCCTCGACTCGCCCGTCGTCGAGGCGACCACTCGATGAGGTGCGATCCTCGGCGAACACCTCGGCGAAGTCGCCACCGGAGCGGAGCGCGACGTTCAGCGTTTCGGAGAGCACGTCCGGGTCGAGCAGAGGGTCGCTAGGGTAGGCGAATGCCGCTCCGCCCTGGCCTCAGCGCCTGCGCGAGCATGGCAGTCACCGACCGCGACACCGCGCTGGCGTTGTCGAGCGGCGACGTCGAGGTCCTCGCGACACC
>DAIPLE010000275.1:0-2661 GCA_036769425.1 Actinomycetota bacterium | reverse complement strand
GGCGAGCAGCGCGGGGGCGACCAGTGGGATGGTGGTGACCTCGGCGGCGCCGGTGCCGACGAGCGCGTCGGTGACGTGGCGGCATTCGGTCTGGGCTGCGGTGAGGCCGCCGACCTGGTCGCGGGGGCGGGCCACGGTGCGCCCGATGCGGTCGAAGCCGACCCGCCGGGCGACCTCTTCGATGAGGTCGATCTCGCGTTCGAGGTCGGGGCGAAACGTTGGGGGGATCGCGACGATGTCGTCGCCGTTGCCGGTGACGTCGATCTCGAGGGGGCGGAGGGCGTTGAGGACGTCGGTGTCGCGCAGCTCGGTGCCGAGGATGGCGTTGACGCGGCTGGTGCGCAGCGTGATGCGGGGCCGCACGACCGGGTGGGGGTACTGGTCGATGGTGTCGGGGGCGACGCGGGCCGCGGCGACGTCGGCGAGGAGTTCCATGGCCCGCGTGGCGCCGGTCGCGACACCTTCGGGGTCGGTGCCGCGCTCGAAGCGGGCGCTCGATTCGGAGCGGAGCTTGAGCCGCTTCGAGCTGCGGGCGATGCCCATCCGTTCGAAGTAGGCCGACTCCAACAGGATGGCGGTGGTGTCGGTGGAGACCTCGGAGCTCCCTCCGCCCATGATCCCGGCGATGGCCTGCGGGACGCGTTCGGCGTCGCAGATGAGGAGGTCTTCGGGGTCGAGGGTCCGGTCGACGCCGTCGAGGGTGCTGACGTGCTCGCCCGGTTCGGCGAGGCGCACGACGATGCCGGGGCCGGCCAGCCGGCCGAGGTCGAAGGCGTGCAGGGGTTGGTTGCGTTCGAGGAGGACGTAGTTGGTGACGTCGACCACGTTGCTGATCGGTCGCATCCCGGCCTTGATGAGGCGTTGCTGCATCCAGGCCGGTGAGTCGCTGAGGGTGACGGCCGCGACGCGGGCGAGGTAGCGGGGGCAGCGGTGGGCGTTCTCCACGGTGACGGTGATGGACCGGGCGGCGTCCGAGTCGGTGGGGGCCTCCGGGGTCGGGACGTTGAAGGGCAGGCCGAAGGCGGCGGCGAGCTCGCGGGCGACTCCGACGACGCACATGGCGTCGGGCCGGTTCGGGGTGATGGCGAGATCGAGGACGACGTCGTCGAGGCCGAGGAGCTCGCGCACGTCGGCGCCGGGGATGGCTTCGGGGTCGAGGTCGAGGATCCCGTCGTGGTCGTCGCCGAGACCGAGCTCGCGTGGTGAGCACAGCATCCCGTCGGAGACCTGGCCGCGGATCTTGCGCCGCTCGAGCGTGACCCCGCCGGCAAGGGTGGCGCCGGCCGGTGCGAACGGGGCGAGCATCCCGTCGTGGACGTTCGGCGCGCCACACACGACGCGGGTGGTGCGGTCCCCGACGTCGACGTCGACGAGGCGGAGCCGGTCGGCGTCGGGGTGCGCGAGCACCTCGAGGACCCGGGCGACGCGGACCCCGGTGATCTCGCGGCCGGGCTCGTCGATCCCTTCGACTTCGAGGCCGACCCGGTTGAGCGCGGCGGCGATCTCGTCGACAGGGGCGTCGAGGGGTGTGAAGTCGCGGATCCAGGAGAGGGGGACGCGCATCAGTACTGCTCGAGGAAGCGGATGTCGTTGTCGACGAAGGTGCGGATCTCGTCGATGCCGTAGCGGATCATCGCGAGTCGCTCGAGGCCGAACCCGAACGCGAAGCCTTGCCACTCCTCAGGGTCGAGGCCGACGGCGGTGAACACATTGGGGTCGACCATGCCGCAGCCGCCGAGCTCGATCCAGCCGGTGTGGGAGCAGACCCGGCAGCCGTCGCCGTGACAGAACACGCAGCTGACCGCGAGTTCGGCGGACGGCTCGGTGTACGGGAAGTAGTCGGAACGGAACCGGGTGCGGATGGTGTCGTCGTCGAAGAGGCGGCGGACGAACACCTCGATGGTGCCGAACAGATCGGCCATGGTGATGTCGCGGTCAACCGCGAGGCACTCCATCTGGTGGAAGACCGGCGAGTGGCGGGCGTCGAGGGTCTCGTTGCGGTAGGTGCGGCCGGGGACGACGACGTAGATGGGGGGCGGCTGGGTCTCCATGGTGCGGATCTGCACCGGGGAGGTGTGGGTGCGGAGCATGACCTGCTCGTCGGCGCCGAGGTGGACGTAGAGGGTGTCTTGCATGGAGCGGGCCGGGTGCGCGGGTGGGATGTTGAGGGCTTCGAAGTTGTGCCAGTCGTCCTCGACCTCGGGGCCTTCGGCGACCTGGTAGCCGAGCCCGATGAAGATGTCCTCGAGCTCGCGGCGGATCTGGGTGACGAGGTGCAGGTGACCCCGACGGCGGGTGTGGGTGCCGAGCGTCAGGTCGATCCGTTCGGTCACCGCGGCGGTGGCGGCCTCCTCGGCGGCGAGCGCCTCCCGGCGGTGCTCGGCGAGCTCGGCGATCGCGGCGCGGTACGCCTGGACGGCTTGGCCGGCCACGGGCCGGTCGGGTGCGGGGAGCGACTTGATGGCTTCGTTGACGGCGCTCGCCACGGACCGCTTCCCGGCGAAGGCGCGTTCGATTTCGGTGAGCGCGGCGGTCGAGGAGGCGTTGGGGATCGCGGCCCGGGCTTCGGTGAGCGCCGCGTCGAGGCGGGCCTGCTCATCGGCGAGGCTCACCGGGCTGTTCCCGTCGGAGGTGCGGTGCGGGTGCGACGTCGGTCGAGGT
>DAIPLE010000274.1:0-2670 GCA_036769425.1 Actinomycetota bacterium | reverse complement strand
TCACCACCCTCGGCTACCAGAACGGCCAGGCCGCGGGGACCGGGATCGTGCTCACGTCGAGCGGGGAGATCCTCACCAACCACCATGTGATCCAAGGTTCGACGTCGATCACGGTGAAGGTCTCGAACAGCTCGCAGACCTACAAGGCGACGGTGGTCGGCTTCGACGCCACCGACGACATCGCGGTGCTCCAAGCCGAAGGGGCCTCCGGGCTCACGACCGCGCCGCTCGGGAACTCAGCGGCGGTCACGGTCGACCAGTCGGTCGTCGCGATCGGCAACGCCTTGAACAAGCCCGGTCTCCCGACCGTGACCGAAGGGACCGTCACCCAGTTGGGTCGCTCGATCTCCGTTAGTGGCGACAATGGCACGGTCGAGCAGCTGAAGGATCTGCTCGAGACCAGCGCCCCGCTCCAACCCGGCAACTCCGGTGGCCCGCTCCTCGACACCGCCGGGCAGGTCGTCGGGATCAACACCGCCGCGTCCGCCGGCAACATCCCGAACGGGGGCACGACCGACGGCTACGCGATCCCGATCAGCGACGCGCTCACCATCGCGCACCAGATCGAGTCCGGTCACAGCACCGCGACCGTGCACATCGGGGCGAGCCCGTTCCTCGGCATCCGGGTCGGTGGCGGCTCCCGAGACGTCGGCGGCGGCGCCGCACCCGGAAGCTCGAACGGCTCCGGTGTGCTGGTCGCCGGTGTCGAGTCCGGCACCCCCGCCGAGTCGGCGGGCATCGCCGCGGGCGATCAGATCATCGCCGTCGCCGGCACGACCGTCTCCTCCCAGAGCGAGCTCACCGCGGCCCTCAGCGCCAAGCACCCCGGCGACACCATCACCATCACGTGGGTCGACCAGTCGAACGCCCAACACCAAACCACGATCCGGCTCGCGACCGGACCGACCGCCTGACCGGCGGTTCGGCGGTTCGGCGCGCTAGGTGTCGTCGAAGACGAGGATGGCTCCCGAGTACGCCGCCACTCACACCTTCGACGTCGACGGGTCATACGTGATCCCGATCGGATGTGACGGGGCGTGCACGACCTGCAAGACGTGGAGGTCGGCCGCCGCCAGCTTCGAGATCGTGTTCGAGTTGTAGTTCACGACATAGAGCGACAGCCCGTCCGTGGAGATCGCCATGCTGCGAGGCTCGCTGCCCGTCGCGACCTTGGCCATAACCTGGTCGGTGAGCAGGTCGATCTTGGCGACCTGACCGTCGGCGTTCAGCGTCACGTACAGGTACCGGCCCGCCGGATCCATGACCACGTGGCGAGGCCCGGCCCCGACGTTCGGGATCCACGTGAGCGCGAGGGTGGCGAGATCGAGCTTGGCGACGTTGTGGGTGCCCATCACCGCGATGTACGCGACGGTGGAGTTCGGTGTGACCGCGATACCTCGCGGGTAGGGCCCGAGCGGGATGCGCTTGACCTCACTGCCCGACTTGATGTCGATGACGCTCAAGTCGTAGGAGCACCAGTTCGTGACGAGCAGGTACCGGTTGTCGGGAGTGACGGCCACATACTTCGGGACCTGGCCCACGGCGTAGACCCTGTCGATCGCGAGCGACGCGACGCTGATGCGGTACACGAAGCTCGGCGAGAACACCACTTCGTCGGCAAGGAGCAGCTCTTCCGGGCGGTGTTCGAGGAGATGGAACGCGAGGTCGCGGAGCGGATCATGCACGGCGCCGCGGCCGGGACGGATCCCGCGGAGCAGCTGCGACTCGGTTGCGTGGCGTTCTTGGACCTGGCCACCGATCCGGCGGTGCAGCGGGTCGTGTTGATCGACGCCCCGGCGGTGCTCGGGTGGCGGGCGTGGCGAGGGGTCGAAGCCGTCTACGGCCTCGGCCTGGTCCGCGACGGGCTGCAGACGGCCATGGACGCGGGGCAGATCCGCGCCCAGCCGGTGACGCCACTCGACCATCTCGTCCTGGCCGCGGTGAACGAGGCCGCCCTCTACATCGCTGGCGCGGCGGACCCGATCGCCGCCCGAGCCGAGATGGGCACCGTGGTCGACGGGATGCTGGCGCGTCTCTAACCGACGCCCGGGCGCCCCGGGGCGGTCGGGTTGTCGGGCGGGCGAGAAAGTCGTGCAGCATCGGGAAACGCTCGCCGAGCGCGTCGACGTCGGCGGTCTCGACGTCGGGAGGCTCGACACCGGGCCATTCGGTGCTGCCGCCCAGGTGCCAGCGACCCCCCGAGGCCAGCCGGGCGGTGTGGAACGTGCCTCCAGGGAGGAACAGCTGGAGGCGCTGCCCGGCCCCGATGTCGCCGCCGATGACCTCGACCGCGTGGGTGCCGTCCTCGTACATGGCGAGGACCTCGAGGGGATCGCCCAGGTAGTGGTGATACAGCTGATCGTTGCGGATCCGGTGCGGGTGCACCGGGGCGTCGGGCGTGACGAGAAAGAAGAGCGCGGAGCCGATCGGACGCCCGTCGGCGAACGGCGCCGGGAGGCCTCCCGGTTCGATCCGGTCGGTGCTGCGGTACGTCTCGGCGACGAACCCGCACGTCGGGTGGGGTACGAGACCCAGGGCGTCCCGGACCTGTTCCGCGCTCAGGTTCGCGTCCTCGCTCACCGGCCAGGATGCCACGCCGACCGCTTGGTTCCGTGGAGCACTGGCGCCGCCGCGATCGACGCGTCGCCTGCCTCGACTGGGGAGCAGTTC
>DAIPLE010000086.1:0-8653 GCA_036769425.1 Actinomycetota bacterium | reverse complement strand
GCGGTGATGCGCCGGAGCCGCCCCCGCAGCTTCGGGTCGTGGAGATACGGATCCCAGGCAAGGCGCGCGGTCGCGCCAAGCGCCTTCCACATCGGCAGCACCAGCTCGATGGGGATCTCGACGCGCCTCCCGACGTCGCCGGTGAACTCCTCCATGGCATGCATCGCGGCGGCGACGGGATGCTCCTGGTCGACGAACAGCATCTCGGCCAGCTCGGCCGGGGAGCGCCCGAACAGCTCCGCGATCGGTGCGTCGGCGAGGTAGAGCCCGACCGGGTTGACGAGAACCATGCGCTCGACCCGGTCCGGGTATCGGGTGGCGAGCTCCAGCGCCATCCAGCCACCGAGGGAGGTCGCGAGGACCGCGGGGGCATCGAGGCCGAGGACCTCCCAGAGGTCGAGCAGATGGAACACCGCGTCGTCCATCCCGTCGATCGATTCGATGCCCTCCGATTCACCGAACCCGGGGAAGATCGGGGCAATGACCTCGAACTGGTCGGCGAGATCCTCCAGGACCCCAAGCCCTTCGGCTTCACCGCCCGCGGAGTGCAGGTAGACGAGCGGGGCGCCGGACCCGCCTCGGAACACCTGGATCTTGCCGAGCGGCGCGGTGACCCGCTCGTCATGCAGGACGGTCGGCATCAGGCGGCCGCGACGGCAGGCCGGTACACCGGCGCGCCCTCGGGGAACTCGGCCGCGAGGCGCGGCTTGACCTCCTGGGCGAACAGCTCGAGGTTGCGTCGCGTCAAATCGCCGGGGAGGCTCCCGAGCTGGAACAAGCCGAGCAGGTTGCCGGTGCCGAGCTCGGAGAGCGACTCGGTGAGCTGCTCGGTCACCGTTTCGGGTGAGCCGACGATGGCGTAGCGACCAGCGACGATCTCGTCCCAGTCCGTCACGTTCAGCATGAACGTCCCGGCACCCTTCAAGATATTGGCGAGCGACCGGGCCGACGTGTACCCGGGAGGCTGGATGGTGATCCCGGGCAGCAGCCGCTTCACGAAGTACCAGAGGTGTTCCTCGTACTCGCGTCGAGCTTGGGCGTCGGTCTCGGCGACGTAGATCGGGACGAGCCAGCCGGCCTGGAGTGGGTCAGCCTCGTAGCCCTCGGCGGAGCACGCGTCGCGAAACATCTGGAAGGTCCGCTTGAACACATCGAGATGGAAATATGGGATCCCCATGTACGCGTAGTGGTGCTTGGCGACGAACTCCATGGTCTCGACCGAGCCGGCACCGGGGATCCAGATCTCGGGGTGGGGCTCTTGGATCGGGCGCGGCCATGGGTTCACGTAGCGGATCCGGAAATGCTTGCCAACCCACTCGAAGGGACCCGGGGTCGTCCACGCTTTGAGGATGAGGTCGTGAGCCTCCTGGAAGCGTTCGCGGGCGTAGGCCGGGTTGACCGAGAACGAGTAGTACTCGGGGCCTCCACCGACGACCATGCCGGCGATGAGACGGCCGCCGCTGATGCAGTCGATCATGGCGAACTCCTCGGCGACCCGGGTGGGTGGGTCATAGAGGGGCAGCGCGTTGCCGACGACCGCGACCTTGATCCGGCTGGTCTGGCGGGCGAGGGTCGCGGCCATCAGGTTCGGGGACGGCATGAGCCCGTACGCGTTCTGGTGGTGCTCGTTGACACACACACCGTCGAAGCCGAGCTCCTCGGCGTAGAGCAGCTCGTCGAGATACCGGTTGTAGAGCTCGCCGCCGCGGCGGGGATCGAACAGCGAGTTCGGGCAGGTCACCCAGGCCGGACCGTCGTACGCGGGGTCGAGCCCGATGTACGGCATGAGGTGGAACGAGAAGAACCGCACGGTCACCCTCCCTGTTGGCGCGGTCACCCTAATGGGCTCGCCGGAACCGCTCCCACGAGGCGGCCGCCAACGCCGAATACGATCGCGGTGCCGTGCTCCGTTCCCTGCTTCCCGCCCGCGTCGTCGTGAGCGTGGCAGTGGCGTTCGTCTTCGTCGGGCTCGTCGTCGCGGCCGGGGCGCTGCTCCGCGATCGACACTCGCCGACGCGTGGTCGCCCGCCGGTTGCGGCGACGATCAGCCCGCCGCGGGCCTCCTCGACCGGGCACTGACATGACCGACCCGACCACGCTCCTCGAAGGGCGCGCGTTCCTCGAGGGCCCACGCTGGCATGACGGCGCGTTGTGGGTCTCGGACATGCACGCCGGGGAGGTCCTGCGAGTGACACTCGACGGCGGCGTCGAGGTGGTCGCCCGCGTGGACGGCGACCCTTCCGGGTTGGGCTGGCTTCCCGACGGCACCCTGCTCGTCGTGTCGATGCGCGACCGGCGTCTGCTCCGCCTCGAGACCGACGGCCGCCTCCGCGTTGCCGCGGACTGCTCGATCGTCGCTCCGTACGAGATCAACGACCTGGTCGTGGACCGCTTCGGGCATGCGTTCATTAGTCAGTTCGGCTTCGACTTCCACGGCGGCGCGCCCTACGCCGCGGCGCCGCTCCTGCGCGTCGATCCCGACGGGTCGGTTCACGAGACCGCCGATCGCCTCAAGATGGCGAACGGTCTCGTCGTGACCGCGGCGGGCGACACGCTGGTCGTGGCCGAGAGCACCGGGAAGGACTTGGTGGCATTCGACCTGGCCCCGGACGGGACGTTGACGAACCGGCGGCTCTGGGCTGACCTGGCGGACTACCCCGACGGGATCTGCATCGACGCCGAGGACGGGATCTGGATCGCCTCACCGGTCGGAGACCGGTTCGTCCGGGTCCGGGAAGGAGGCGAGGTCACCGACATCGTCAACGTGCCAGGGCACCACGCGATCGCCTGCGCGCTCGGTGGCGACGACGGACGGACGTTGTTCCTGTGCACCTCCTCGACGCACGGCCAGCCCGATCGGTCACGCGCCGAGCGGGGGGCCCGCGTCGAGGTCGTCACGGTCGGCGTGGCTCGGTAGCCGTCTCGTCGCCGACGATCCGACCTGCGTCGACGCGCACAACACGCGTGGTACGCACCGACTGGAGCAAGGCCCGATCGTGGGTGACGAGGATCAGCGTCCCCTCGTAGCGGTCGAGCGCGGCTTCGAGCTCCTCGATGGCGGGCAGGTCGAGATGGTTCGAGGGCTCGTCGAGGACGAGGCAGTTCACGCCTCGCAGCGCGAACTCGGCGAGAGCCGCCCGGGTGCGTTCCCCGGGCGAGAGGCTCACGGGTGGCCGCGCCACGTGATCGGCCCCGAGACCGAACTTGGCGAGCTGGGACCGGGCTTCGGTCACCGTCACCCCCGTCGCAGCCTGGATCGCGTCGAGCACTGACGGGGCCCCGAGCAGCGCGCCGCGGCGTAGGCCGGTAACGGCGGAAGCTCTTCACCCAGCCCGGTGATTTCGCGCTGGTGAGTGCGCGACCTCAGTGGCGTGGCACTCAACGGCGGCGCGATGCTGCCGAGCGATGACGCCCGCCGAGAAGCGACGCCGCATGGCGGAATTCGCCTGGTACCACACCGTGGATCTTGGTGACGGCATCACCACGCCCGGGCAGTACGACCACCGCGGCCTGGTTCATCACTACGGTCTGCCCGCCGATCTAACCGGTAAGACGGTGCTCGACGTTGGGCCCGCCCACGGCTTCTTCGCCTTCGAGATGGAGCGCCGGGGTGCCGCCCGGGTGGTGGCCGCCGAACTGCCAGCCTGGAGCGCCCACGATGGGAGCCCGGACCTGAAGGCGGGATTCGACCGTGACGGGACCGACGAGCGCAACGAGAGCTATCTCCACGGTGCGTTGGCGTTCGCGATCGCCGCTCGTCGTTCTCGGGTCGAGCAGACCTTCTGCAACGTGTATGACCTGGACCCTTCGATACACGGCACGTTCGACCTGGTCTTCTGTGGCAGCCTCCTGATTCATCTCAGCGATCCGCTCCGAGCCTTGTACGCCATCCGCCGCGTCACCCGCGGGCACGCGATCGTCGCCACGACGATCGACCTCGACCGTTTGGGGCGCCGGGGTCCCCGTGCTCGGTTCGTCGGACGTAACGACCGGCAGACCTTTTGGGCTCCGAACATGGCGTGCCTCGAGGCGTGGGCCCGCGCGGCGGGGTTCGCGGCGACCCGTCGCGTTGCCCAGTTTCGACTCCGTAGCGGCGACGGGCTCTTCGACGAACCGCACGGCGTGATCCGTGCCGACGTCGGCGAGCCGCTACGACAGGGCGACGAGGCGCAGCCGCATTGAGGGCGCAGCCTCCGTACGAATCGCCAACCCGTGACACCGGATCTCCACGTCACCCTGCTGTCCTCATCACAAACACCCGCACGCTGGCAGGCCCCCTTTGAGACCCAGGACCGATTCGTGGTTCGCGAGACCAACATCGAGATCCTCGGCGCGGCAACCGCGACGGTGTCCCGAGTCGGCGCGTTCAGATCTGGCCAGACTCCGGGAATGACGCGAGTTCCGCGTTGCGGTCCGAGATCCGCTGGTCGCCGAGCGGGTCGGTTGGGTCTTGAGGCGAGTGACGTTCAGCTGGGGAGGCGACCAGCAGGCGGCCACCGCTTGAGATCCGAGACCCATTTGGCTCGTCCGCTGCGTGCGGTGTCACGGCGACGGACCGGGAGCGATCAGAATCCGGGATCGGCGAAGGGGTCGTCGGGCTTGGTGGCGCGGATGGTGAGCTCGTCGACGCCGAGCTCAGCGGCCAGTCCTTCGTAGCCGACCGCTTCGAGCTGGTTGGCGAGCTCGGGTCCTCCGCTGGTCACGATCCGTCCCGCCATCAGGACGTGCACCCGGTCGGGGCGGAGCTCGCTGAGGAGCCGGGCGTAGTGGGTGATGGCGAGGACTCCGAGGGCAGCGTCGCGGGTCAGGGCCGCGACGCGGTGGGCGATGTCGCGCAGGGCATCGACGTCGAGGCCGGAGTCGAGCTCGTCGAGGATCGCGATCTTGGGGTGCAGGATCGCGAGCTGCATGGTCTCCATGCGCTTCTGTTCACCGCCGGAGAACTCGTCGTTGACGCCTCGGGTGAGGAACTCGTCGGCGATGGCGAGACGATCGGCTTCGGCACGCACTCGGGCGTCGAGGTCGTCGACGGGCTCGCCGCGGGCTGACGCGGCGGCGCCGAGGAGCGCCCCGACGGGGACGCCCGGGACACTGATCGGGTACTGCATGGCGAGGAACAGGCCGAGCTCGGCTCGACGCCAGGTCGGCAACCCGAGCAGCTCGGTGCCGTCGAGGGTCATCGAGCCTGCGGTGACTTCGTAGTCGGCTCGCCCCATGAGGACGTGGGACAGCGTGGACTTGCCCGACCCGTTCGGGCCCATGAGGGCGTGCACCTCGCCGGAGGCGACGTCGAGGTCGACACCACGCAGCACCTCAACCCCGTTGACCGAGGCGTGCAGATCCCGGACCGCCAGGTGACTCGTCACGGGAGCTCCACGTAGACATCGTCGCCATCGACCCGCACGCCGAAGACCGGCACCGGCTTGGTGGCGGGCAGGCTGAGCGGCTCGCCGGTGAGCAGCGAGAACGTCGACCCGTGCTTGGGGCACTCGATCTCGCGTTCGTCGGTCCAGACGTCGCCTTCGGAGAGCGAGTAGTCGGCGTGGGAGCACCGGTCGGCGATCACGTACCAGTCGTCGGGGGCGCCGTCGCTCTTGGCGGTGATGCGCACCACCGCGAGTCGCTGGCCGTCGACGTCGACGCGCCGGGCCGAGCCCGGCTCGACGTCACCGACGGCGCAGACCCGGACCTCAGCCATGGAGCCGACCGACCTTGGCCTCGACGGTGCGTCGCAGCGCCCCGGCGAGCGACGGGACGGGGAGCCGGTTCAGGACGTCGTCGAAGAAGCCGAGGATGATGAGCCGCTCGGCTTCCTCGGGCGGGATGCCACGCGACGCGAGGTAGTAGAGCTGGTCGTCGTCGATGGGGCCGACTGCACTGGCGTGGGAGCAGCGGACGTCGTTGGCCTCGATCTCGAGGTTGGGGATCGATTCGGCGCCCGCGCCTTCGGTGAGGACCAGGTTGCGGTTGGTCTGGAAGGCGCTCGAGTGCTGCGCGTCGGTTCGGAGCCGCACCAGTCCCGAGTACACCGAGCGGGCCCGGTCCTCGACCGCACCCTTGAACAGCAGATCGCTTCGGGTGTGGGGCGCGTCATGGTCCTGGAGGGTGCGGAAGTCCAGCATCTGGTCACCGTCGCCGAAGTAGACGGCGAGGAGGTCGCTCTCCCCGCCGTGGCCGGTGATGAGCGATTCGGTGCGCATCCGGGCGTAGTCCCCGCCGAGGGCGACCGCCGACGATCGGAGCGACGCGTCTTGCCCCACGTGGGCCCGCTGCAGGCCGACCTGCCAGGTGGCGGGGCCGTGCTCTTGTACCGACACGTACCGAACCCGGGCGTCGTCTCCGACGATGAGCTCGATGACGATGTCGCACAGGTGCGGTTCGCCGTGGGCTGCGAACCGGTCGACGACGGTGACGTCGGCGCCTTCGCCGACCACGACGAGCGTATGGGGAAAGCTGGCGAGGCCGTCCCCACCGGAGCGGTGCTCGAAGAACAGTGGCTCCTCGACCACGACTCCCGCCGGGACCCGCACGTAGGCGCCGCCGACCACGAATGCGTCGTGGAGGAGCGTGAACGCGTCGGGGGAGGCGTCGGAGCAGACCCCGAGCCAGTCGGCCGCCTCGGCGTCGTCGACGTCGCGCAGGTCACCGACGACGACGCCCTTGGCGCTGAGACCGGCGTCGAGGACCGGGACGTTAAGCGAGCGTTGGGACGGGCCGCGAGGCTCGAACCGGTCGAGGTCGAACTCGTCGACACGCGAGTACCGCCAGACCTCTTCGCTCGCCGATGGCCACTTCACGGTGGCGAGCCGCTCGGCGGCGGCGACGCGTCGAGCCACGAGCCAGTCGTGACCTCCGAGCGCCCGGGCGATGTCGGGCGTAAAGCCGGGCACTACCCGACGGCGCCTTCCATGTTGAGCTCGATGAGGCGAGTCAGCTCGACGGCGTACTCCATCGGGAGGGTCTTGATGATCGGTTCGATGAAGCCGTTCACGACCATCGCCGTTGCTTGCTGCTCGGTGAGACCCCGGCTCATCAGGTAGAAGAGCTGGTCATCGCCGACCTTCGAGACCGTCGCCTCGTGGCCGATCCGGGCGTCCTTCTCTTCGATCTCCATGTACGGGTAGGTGTCGGAGCGGCTCTCGTCGTCGAGGATGAGCGCGTCGCAGCGCACGTGACTCTTGACGTGGTGGGCGCCTTCGTCGACCTTCACCAGGCCGCGGTACGTCGTGCGCCCGCCACCCTTCGAGATCGACTTCGAGTCGATGATCGAGGTCGTCTCCGGCGCGGCGTGAGTCATCTTGGCGCCCGCGTCCTGATGCTGGCCGGGACCGGCGTAGGCGACCGACAGGACCTCACCGTGGGCCTTCGGGCCGACCATGACGACGGCCGGGTACTTCATCGTGAGCTTGGAGCCGAGGTTGCCGTCGATCCACTCGACGGTCGATTCCGTCTCGGCGCGGGCGCGTTTCGTCACCAGGTTGTAGACGTTCGGTGACCAGTTCTGGATCGTGGTGTAGCGGATCCGTGAACCCGGCTTGGCGATGAGCTCGACAACCGCGGAGTGCAGCGAGTCCGACGTGTAGACCGGCGCCGAGCAGCCCTCGACGTAGTGCACCGACGCACCTTCCTCGGCGATGATGAGCGTCCGCTCGAACTGGCCGGCGTTCTCAGAGTTGATCCGAAAGTACGCCTGGAGCGGCATCTCGACGTGCGTGCCCTCAGGGACGTACACGAAGCTGCCGCCGCTCCACACCGCGGAGTTCAACGCCGCGAACTTGTTGTCGCCGGGCGGGATGACCGTGCCGAGATATCGCTGCACGATCTCGGGGTACTCGCGCAGCGCGGTGTCCATGTCGGTGAAGATGACACCCTGCTTCGCGAGGTCGTCGCGGTTCTTGTGGTAGACGGTCTCGGACTCGTACTGGGCGGTGACGCCGGCGAGGAACTTTCGCTCGGCTTCGGGAATGCCGAGCTTCTCGTACGTGGCCTTGATCTCGTCGGGGAGCTCGTCCCAATCGGCGACCTGACCCTCGGTCGGCTTGAGGTAGTAGTAGATGTCGTCGAAGTCGATGTCGGGCATGTTCTTCGCGAACCAGGCCAGCATCGGCTTGCGCTCGAAGCGCTTCAAGGCGTTGAGCCGGAACTTAGTCATCCAGTCCGGCTCGGACTTGTAGCCCGAGATGTCGCGGACGACGTCCTCGTTCAGGCCCTTTTTGGGCGTGTAGACGTAGTCGGCGGTGCTGTCGGCCCAGCCGAGCTTGTACTTGCCGAGATCGATGCCTGAGACAGCCATCAGAACGGGCTCCCGTCGCCGAAGGCGACCCGGGCCCGGCGGGGGATGCCGGCCCGGGGAGTTTCCACTACGCCGATAGTAACAATTACCGGGGGGTGGAACAATCCCGGGGCCCGGGCGTCAGCGATGACCGGAGAAGGCGGCGGCGCTCGCCGAGGTGAGGGGCGTGGTGGTGGCGGTTGAGCCTCCGCTCAGGATCGCCTGGGCTTGCTTGACGAAGCTCTCCCCCTGGGCGATGTCGGACTGGTAGGTGGCGAGGTCTCCGTTGCGGAGCGCGGTGTCGGCGTCAGTGAACTTCTGGGCGGCCTGGTTGAGCAGGTTCTGGGCGGTCGGGTTGGTGGTCCCCGGTGTCGTCGGGGT
>DAIPLE010000273.1:0-2696 GCA_036769425.1 Actinomycetota bacterium | reverse complement strand
CCGACCCTCGACGAGTACCTGACCGCGTACGAGAACCTGCATTTCCACGCCGAGCTGTACCGCGTCCCCCGGGAACGGGCCGTCGAGCGGATCCAGGCCGTCCTCGAGATGGTCGGCCTGTGGGAGCGACGCACCAGCCTCGTTCGCACGTTCTCCGGCGGCATGAAGCGACGCCTTGAGATCGCCCGCGGCCTCCTGCACTCGCCCCGGGTGTTGTTCCTCGACGAGCCGACGGTGGGCCTCGACCCCCAGACCCGGGTCCATATCTGGGACTACATCCAGGGCCTGCGGGACCGGGAGGACATCACGATCTTCCTCACCACCCACTACATGGACGAAGCCGAGTTCTGTGACCGCATCGCGATCATCGACAACGGCGAGATCGTCGTCATGGACACCCCCGACGCGCTGAAGGCCACGGTGGGCAAGGACCGCGTCGAGGTCCGCACCGAGGACGACGACGCGGCCCGCTTGTCGCTCGGGCAGCGCTTCAGCATCGAGGCCACCACCACATCGGACGGGCTGATGTTCCACGTCGCGGCGGGCGAGGAGTTCGTGCCGCGCCTGTTTGCGGAGCTCGGTGTCGGCATCAAGGCGGTCTCGATCGCCCGCCCGACGCTCGACGACGTCTTCATGCGCTACACCGGGCGCACCATCCGCGACGCCGAAGCGTCAACCGCCGAGCGGCTGATGATCAACCCGATGATCCGGGCCCGGAGAGGCCGATGACCGCCGGGACCGCGGCGGGCGCCACGGGGGTCGTCCACCAGTACGCACCGGTTGTCGACCTCGAGGAGGGCGCGACGTGGCTCGACGACCTCCGAGCGGCGAAGGTCGTGTGGCGCCGGGAGATCATCCGCTTCCGCCGGAACCGCATCCGGATCCTGACGTCGCTCGCCCAGCCGATCCTGTTCCTGTTCGTCCTCGGCACCGGGCTTGGCACGGTGATCAAGACCTCGGGTCACTTCGACTTCCGGACGTTCATGTTCCCGGGTGTCATCGCCATGACGATCTTGTTCACCGCGATCTTCTCCGCGGTGTCGATCGTGTGGGACCGCGAGTTCGGGTTCCTGCGGGAGATGCTCGTCGCCCCCGTCCGGCGGGGAGCGATCATGGTCGGCAAGTGCGCGGGTGGGGCGACGGTGGCGACGATGCAGGGCTTGATCATGCTGGTCCTCGCCGGTCTCGTGCACGTTCCCTACTCGCCGGTGATGCTGGCGAAGCTCGTCGTGATGATGGTGATCACGGCCACGATGCTCACCGCGTTCGGCTTGTTCCTCGCGGCACGGATCCAGGAGATCGAGTCGTTCCAAGTCGTGATGCAGATCTTCGTGCTGCCCATCTTCTTCCTCGCCGGGGCGGTGTTCCCGATCGCCCGGCTGCCGACCTGGCTCGCCATCCTGACCCGGTTCGACCCCCTCAGCTACGCCGTCGACCCGATGCGTCGCACCGTCTTCACGGCGGTCCACGCGCCGGCCTCGGTGACCCGGACGCTCAGCCCCGGGATGTCGTGGTTCGGCTGGCGGCTCCCGACGCTCCTCGAGCTGGCCATCGCGGTGACGGTCGCCGCCTTGTTGCTGACCGGCGCCGTCTACCAGTTCACCCGCAAGGAGTGAGGACCCGCCCGACCGGAGCGCCCCGAGCGGGTCGCGGGTCGGCGGGGAACAGGTGTGAGCCGAGGGTGTTGAGTAGGGCACGTCGAGGTTTCCTTGTGCCCGGAGGCGCCACCGTGCCGGTCCCGTTGCCCACCACCCGAACCGTCAACCTCGAGCCGCCCTCCGCCGAGGAGGTGCAGCTCCTGGGGCGCCGTTCGGTGCCGCAGTGGTCTGATCAGGCCGCGACGGTCACGCGGGCGAGGACCCGGGCCCCGTCGCCGTGGTCGTGGTGAGCCCGGTGCAGCAGCGCCCGGTTGTCCCAGATGACCAGGTCACCGGCGTTCCAGTGGTGGTCGTAGACGACGCTCGGGTCGAGCGCGACGCGAAACAGCGCCCCCAGGTACGGACGGCTCTGCTCGACGGTGAGGTGCTCGAACCGGCGGGTGAAGCCGGGGTTGACGAACAGCGATGCCCGTCCGGTCTCAGGGTCGACGCGGACGACCGGATGCGTCGACTCGGTGAGCCACGGGGCCCGGCGGAGCTGTCGGGGCCCGGGCGCGTGCACGGCCCGCAGGTCGGTGAGGCGGTCCCGCCACGCGTCGTCGAGATGGGTGTAGGCGCGCTGCTGGTTGGCGAACGACGTGGCCCCGCCGTGGTCGGGGACGATCTGGGCCGAGAGGACGGTGTACGCCGGGGGCTGGGCGGTGAACGTGGCGTCGGCGTGCCACACCTCGGCCGGTTGGCCCCGGTCGGGGGCCCGGCGGCTGTCGAGCACCGCGGCGCTGCCCCGACCGGCGCGGTGACGGTCGGCGGGATGCTCCCAGAGCGGCCCGAAGGTGCGCGCGACGCGGCGCTCGGCGTCGACGTCGAGGAACTGGCCCGGGACGACGAGGAGGAGCCGGTCGGCGAGCGCGGCCCGCACGGTGTGCTCGTCCGCGGGGTCGAGGGCCTGGTGGAGGTCGACGCCGGTGGCGGTCGCTCCGAGCGGTCCGTCGAGGGGTGCGATCTGCAGGGTGCTCATGAGAGGAATCGTCGCGCTCGTCCGTGAAGCATCGGTGTGTAGTGGGTCATTTGAGTGTCATAGGCCATCGGTACGGTCGG
>DAIPLE010000272.1:0-2708 GCA_036769425.1 Actinomycetota bacterium | reverse complement strand
TTCCCGGTCCTTCCGGCTTCTCAGGTCCAGCTCTCGCCATTGGACCAGTTGCTTCCCTTCAACGACGGCTTCGACCGGGAGACCGGGAAGGCCGAGATCGACATGGCCTTCGACATCACGTTCTTCGGCCACACGGTTGCCGGCCAGCGCGTCCAGAGCGAGACGGCCAGCGGGCCTCTGTTGTTCCAATTCACTGTCGCGGCGGTTTCCGGGAACTCCAATCGATAAGGGGAGGCTCGTCATGCGCCGGATCGCCTACGTTCTCCTGGGTTTGGCTCTCGTCGGAGCGGCCACCTGGTTCTGCTCCTCCGACGCGCCCGGGCCCACGCCGCCCAAAACGGTCAGCCCCAACCCCAACGGCGCGAGCGCGCTCCAGATCCGGCTCTTCACGAGCAACGCCAACCCGGTGGCGGGCACCTGCACCCTGCTCCAGGCGCTCGTGACGTTGAACGGCGCCAACGCGCCCGACGGGACCGGCGTCGCGTTCACCACGGATCTCTCCACCTCGTTCTTCCAGCAGAACGGGCTTCCGCTCATATCCGTTGTCACGCAGGGCGGGACGACGACGACCGCGCTCTGCTCGACGGTGGCTGGGCTCGCGACCGTGCGGGCGACCTCCACGATCGGCTCGGACACCGGGACGGCGACGATCCAGATCGCGTTCCAGCCCTCGCCGCAGGTTGCGCCCTTCTTCACGTTCTGCAACCCGAGCTTCGGGCCGCCAGAAGGGGGGACGACGCTGACGGTCAACGGCGGGCGCTTCTCCGGCGACCCGACGACGACGCGCGCCACGTTCACGGCGGCGGGGATTACCCGAGAGGCGCTCGTGACCGGCGTCACGGCGACGACGGTGACGCTCGTCACGCCGGCCTTCCCGGAGGCCAGCTCTCCTTCCGTGCCGGTCGCCATCACCCTGACGTTCGGGACCAAGTCGACGACCCCGGTCACGCTGTCCCTGCCGAACTGTTTCTCCTTCGGCACGGCGACCCCGGCGACGCCGACGATCACGTCGGTCCTCCCGTCCTCCGGCTTGAACGAGGGGAACACGCGCGTGACGATCATCGGCTCGGGTTTCGTGGCGCCGGTCCAGGTGTTCTTCGGCGCCGTCGAAGCCCAGGTCCTCTCCGTCTCGTTCAACCAGATCATCGCGCTGACTCCGCCGGCCTCCGGAGCGGGGCTGCCGAACCTGAACGCGAGCGTCACCGTGCGCGTGCACGAGGTCACCTCGGGGCTCGACGCGAGCCTGGCGAACGGCTTCCGATTCGTGACGAAGGCGCAGATCACGGCCGCGGACAACACCCTGCAGCGGGTGGATCAGCCTTTTGCGCAAGTCACGATCTTCGGGCAGGGATTCCTGGCTCCGGTCGCGGTCACCCTCGCAGGCATTCCGGCCAAGATCATCTCGGTCTCGGCGACGGAGCTGATCGTGCTTCCTACGGCGCCCTTCCTGAACGCCTGCACGGACGTCTCGGGCCCGATCATCATGACCAACATCAATTCGGGCGACACGGCGACCGGTCCGAACTTCACGTATCAGGTCGCGATCACCAAGGCGATCATTACGGGGGTCAGCCCGTCCGTCGGCCCGCCGGGCGCGACGGTCACGATCTCGGGTACCAACCTCGGCAACATCACCGGCGTCACCTTCGGGACGCGGCCGGCGCCGATCGTCTCGGTCTCGAACAGCGCGATCGTCGTCACGGTGCCGGACAACGGAGCGACCGCTCCGGCCTGCCCGGCGGGCACTCCGGCCGGCACGCCGCTGAACGTCGGGAGCCCGGTCGATGTGACCGTGACCTCTGCTCTGACGGCGTGCACGACGACGGCCGCGGCGGCCTTCCAGTACCAGCTCCCGTGCAAGCCCGGCGCCGACCTCTCGATCGGCAAGACCGCGTCGCCGAGCCCCGTCGTAACGGGCAGCAACCTGACCTACACGCTCTCCGTCAACAACAACGGGCCGAACACGGCGATCGCCGTCGTCGTGAGCGACCCGCTCCCCGGCGGCACCACTTTCCTGTCATGCACCGCGAGCCAGGGCTCGTGCAGCCTCCAGGGCAACAGCGTCGTCGCGAACCTCGGGGACATCCCGTCGCCCGGTTTCGCCTCCGTCACGATCGTGGTCAATGTCAACGCGCCGGGCGACAGCACGATCACGAACACCGCGGTCGTCTCCTCGCAGACGCCGGACACCAGCACGGCCAACAACACGGCGAGCGTCACGACTAACGTGAACCCGCTGCCGGCGCCGCCGACACCCGCTCCCTCAGGAACGCCGGCGCCGACGCCGACGCCGACGCCGGCGCCCAGCGCCGACCTCGTGCTCACGAAGAACTCTTCCCCGAAGACGGTCGTTTCCGGGAGCACGCTGACTTACCAGCTCCTCGTCGCCAACAACGTTGCGGGCTCGGTCACCGCCAACAACGTCGTCGTGACGGATCCTCTGCCCGTGGGGACGACCTTCCTTTCGTGCACGACGAGCCAGGGCAATTGCCTCGGTCCCGCCGTGGGTTCCAACGGCACCGTCATCGCCAACCTGGGCTCGATCCCGTCGCCGGGCTTCGCCCTGGTAACGATCGTCGTCACGGTCACGGCGCCGGGCGGCTCAACGTTCACCAACACCGCCGTGGTCACGTCCACGACGCGTGATCCGAACATCACGAACAACACCGCCAACGACGGCGGAGTGACAGTAGCCCCCGCACCCGGCG
>DAIPLE010000085.1:0-8754 GCA_036769425.1 Actinomycetota bacterium | reverse complement strand
GTGCCCGGAGGAGGAGTCGAACCTCCACGCCCCGAGGGGCCGGCGGGTTTAAGCCGCCTGCGTCTGCCGTTCCGCCATCCGGGCTCGGGGCGAGGGTAGGTCGCCGCGCCCAGCGGACGGGTCGTCGGTGACGGCGTGGAGCAGTTCGCCCCGGAAGCGGCGTGCGGCGTCACCGTCGAGCCGGTTGACGCGGACGAGACCTTCGACCATGTCGACGACGACATCGT
Source organism: Actinomycetota bacterium (assembly GCA_036769425.1). Taxonomy (GTDB): domain Bacteria; phylum Actinomycetota; class Acidimicrobiia; order IMCC26256; family PALSA-555; genus PALSA-555. The sequence continues at coordinate 8,527 of DAIPLE010000085.1, read as the reverse complement.
CGAAGGGTCGACCGCGCAGCGTCACGGAGACGACGGCCCCATCGGGGTAGCGGCGCAAGGTGCGGTGAGCCCCGGCGACCCGGGGCGGGGACCGGAAGGCGGGGACGCTCAATCCGGCGGCCCGGGCCGCGGCGCCGAGTCGGCGTGCGGCCTGGGTGAACTGGATGGCCGGTGAGCCGGCCGTGCGAGGTTGGGGTTCTCCGCCCATCGGACTCAGGATCGCGCTGGGGTGTGACGGTGGCGCCTCTTACCCTGGCGCCTATGGGCGGCTGCATCGGGAGCGGTGTTGAGCCGGGCGGGGCCGATCGACGGTCGTCGGGCGGGCCGTGACGATCATCCGCCGGAGTCCACACGACCGCGAGATCGTCAGGCTGGCAGTGCCGGCGTTCGGGGCGCTCGTCGCCGAGCCGCTCTATGTCCTGGCGGACACCGCCATCGTCGGCCGGCTCGGAACCCGGCCCCTGGCCGGGTTGGCCGTGGCCGGGATCGTGCTGTCATCGGCGTTCTCGGTGTTCAACTTCTTGGCGTACTCGACCACCGCGGGGGTGGCCCGCTCGCTCGGTTCCGGGGACCGTCGCCGGGCCGCGGAGCTCGGGGTGGACGGCGTGTGGCTGGCCCTCGGGATCGGCGTCGCGTTGACGGTGGCTGGGTTGGCGTTGTCGTCGGTAATCGTCGACGCGATGGGCGCCTCAGCCAGGGTGCACCCGTACGCGCTGACCTATCTGCGGATCAGCCTGCTGGGGGCGCCACTGCTGCTCGTGACCTTCGCAGGGACCGGCTATCTCCGTGGCCTCCAGGACACCCAGACCACGCTGGTGATCGCGGTCGCGGCGAACGTGCTGAACCTGGCGTTGGAGGTGCTGTTCGTCTTCGGGTTCGGCTGGGGAATCAGCGGCTCCGCCTGGGGAACCGTGATCGCCCAGTTGGTCTCGGCGGTCGCGTTCGTGATCATCGTCGGTCGTCGGGCGCGCGCCGCGGGAGCCTCCGTCTCCCCGCGAAGGGCTGGGATCCGGGCCGTCGCGGTAGTCGGCGGCCCTCTCATGGTGCGGACGGGCTCACTGCTCGCGGTGTTCCTCGTTGCGACCGACCTCGCCGCTCGCATGGGGGACCGGCAGGTCGCGGCGCACGAGATCGCGTTCCAGACCTTCTTGTTCTTGGCGCTGTCGCTCGACGCGTTGGCGATTGCCGGGCAGGCGATGATCGGCCGTTTCCTCGGCGCGTCCGACACCGAACAGGCCCGGGCTGCGGCGCGCCGGATGCTCGAATGGGGCGTGGTCGTCGGCGTCGCGTTCGGGGTGATCTTGGCGTCCGCCCGACCCTGGTTCGTCGCGGTGTTCACCGACGTGTCGGGTGTCCGCAGCCTCGCGGAGCAGCTGCTGCTCATCGTGGCGGTCCTCCAGCCCCTCAACGCGGTCATCTTCGTCCTCGACGGGGTGCTGATCGGCGCCGGCGATCAGCGCTACCTCGCGCGCGCGATGGTCGCTGCAACGTTCCTCGTCTTCGCGCCGCTCGCGGCGCTCACCGTCGGGCTCGACGCCGGCATCTTCGTGCTGTGGGGAGCGCTCGCCTGCTGGTTCGTCGCCCGCGCTATCGGTGTCGTTTGGCGGTACCTGGGCAGCGGCTGGCAGGTGACCGGTGCGCTCCGAACCTGACGGCGCCCCCAACTGGGCCAATTCGTCGACGGCTGCTTCTGGGTCGTGGGACCCGTGAACGGCGGCGTCTCGCCCACCCTCGGCGCGCCGCGCTGGCCTGATCTGAGTAGCGAGTACTCAGGTGTCCGACCGTCGGCCCTCGCATACTTCGGGCGTCCGTAGATCCCAACACGCACTCACCCGACCGCCACGATGTGGCACTGGGCTGGGCTCACCGGGTGAAGGCGCAGGGCACCGCACCAACGGGGGTGCGGGCAAACTAGAGGAGTTGGGATGCGCAAGTTCTGGGCGGTCCTCTTGGCGACCACGGTGGCAATCGGCGTCGGCGCCGGCGCCGCGGCGGCTTCGGCCGCCACAACGTCACCGACGACGATCTCGACCTGCAACGACGTCCAAACGCTCACCAACTCGGTGGAGTCCACCTTTGCGAACCTGACCGGTAGCTCCGGGCAGTTCAAGGCGGTTTCGAAGCAGCTCCGCCAGGCCGTGAGCTCGGCACCCACCGGGGCCTTCTCACTCTCGGGCACGACCGCGAAGGTCAACCTGCAGGCTTCGATCAAGAAGCTCGCCAAGATCTTCGACCAGCTCGCGGGTGGCGACCTTGTGTCCCGGGCCAGCGTCATCAAGAAGCAGAAGAAGGTCTTCGGGAAGGCGGACTTCGACCTGACCGACTACGTCGCCAACAGCTGCCCCGGGCTCAAGACCTCATAGGGCGCCCCAGTTCGGCGCACGATTGGCGCATCTCGCGAACTGGGCTGACCCCGGCGGGATGGGATTGGCTCGACCATCGAGGGCCCCCGGTTCCGTCGCCGGGGCCGAACGATTTGGGGTCCTCCGGACCGGTCCCCGTTCGAAGCGACGGTTCATCGCCCTCAGCCATTGATCGGGGGTACGCGCGGCCCTGTTCCCGGGATCGTTGCAGCTCCTCGACGACGCCCCGACTCCCGGCCCGGGTTGCCTGGCATGGGGTCGGGCGGGTTCACTGGCGCGGTGTCGCCGGAGCCCATCGATCGCCCGTTAGCGCCCAGTGTTGCTTGGACCGACCCCGCGGTGAGCGGCGGCGAACTGGTCCCGGTGCGGCGCCAACCGCCCGTACCGGACGACGACGGGCTGCGACGCGGGGACGTTGACGGCTGGGGTCGCAGCGAGCGCATGCGGGCCGTCGCCCGAAGGCTCTATGACCCGATCTATCGGCGCTGGTTCCGCGCCGAGTGGGAAGGTCTCGAGCACATCCCGGCCGAGGGGGGTGCGCTGCTAGTCGGGAACCACGGTGGCGCGATCCCGTCGGATGCACCGGTGGTGATGCACGGCATCGAAACCGAGCTTGGCCGACCGGTCTATGGGATGGCCGACAACCTGTTCCGCCTGGTGCCGGTGGTGGGCACCCTGTGGTCCCGGACCGGTGGCGTCCCGGCCCATCCCGACAACGCGTACCGGCTGCTCCACGACGAGCAGCAGCTGGCGCTGGTGTTCCCGGAGGGGACCAAAGGAACCGGGAAGCTGGCGCGGGATCGGTACCAGCTGCGGCGCTTCGGCCGGGGCGGGTTCGTGGAGATCGCGATGCGGGCCGGCGTGCCGATCGTGCCGCTGGCGGTGATCGGCAACGAGGAAGCGATGCCGATCGTGTACAAGGCGAGCCGGCTGGCGAGGTTGATAAACGTGCCGTACTTCCCGGTGACGGCGAACCAGTTCGTGTTCGGGCCGTTGCTCGGGCTCGTGATGCCGCTGCCGTCGAAGTTCCGCATCCGGGTCCTGCCGCCGGTGTACTTCGACGCCGCGCCGAACCAGGAGCGGTACAACCGCAGCCAGGTCATGGATCAGGCCGAGCGGATCCGCACTCACATCCAAGAGGCCCTCTACGAGATGCTGCGGAACCGGCGCAGCGTGTGGTTCGGCTGATGCGCATCCTCGTCACTGGCCTCGGGTCGTTCTGGGGCAGCAAGGTCGCTCAGCGCCTCGAAAGCGAACCCGGGGTGGAACTGGTCGTTGGTGTCGACACCCAAGAGCCGGTCGTCCCGTTGGAGCACACCGAGTACGTCCGAGCCGATTCGTCGTTCTCGATCCTGGAGCGGATCGTGCGGGCGACCAAGGTGGACACGATTCTGCACACCCACCTGATCGTCGATTCGACGAAGGACAGCGGGCGCGCGCTGCACGAGATCAACGTCATCGGAACCATGAACCTGCTCGCGGCGGCGGGCGCGGCGGGCAGCACGATCCGGAAGGTGGTGCTGAAGAGCGCCACGCTGGAGTACGGGTCGAGCTACGACGACCCGTACTTCTTCCGCGAGACGATGCACCGCTCACACGGTCCAAAGACACGCGTCGAACGGTCCTTGCTCGAGGCGGCCTCGGTGGTCGGTGACTTCGCCGAGGACAACCCGCATGTCACGGTGACGAAGCTGGACTTCGCCAACGTGCTCGGTGACCATGTCTCGTCACCGCTGGCTCGCATGCTGCGCCTCCCGGTGGTACCCGAGGTCTTCGGGTTCGACCCGAGGCTCCAATTCGTGCACGAAGACGATGTGATCGGCGCGTTGGCCTTCGCGACGCTGCGGGACGTGCCCGGGGTGTTCAACGTGGCCGGTGACGGCACGATGCCGTGGAGCGAGGTGTGTGCGATCGTCGGGAAGCGGCGGGTGCCGATGCCGCCGGTGCTGACCAGCCTCGCCGCGGAGCCGCTGCGGCTGCTCCGGCTCGTCGAGCTCCCACCCGAGGTCCTGGCCCTGCTGCGCTACGGGCGGGGCGTGGACACCACCGCGTTCGCGCAGGCGGGCTACCAGTACGGCTACACGACGGCCGGCACCGTCGACGCGTTCGCCCGGGGCCTGCGCCTCCAGACGACGGTCGGTCAACCCGAATACCGCTACGAGCGCGACGTCGAGAACTTCTTCCGCCACTCCCCCGCCGTGGTCCGCGACGGCGAGTGACATGACCCTCCACGTCGAGCATCGGGACCGGGTGCGGGTCCTCACCCTCGACGATCCTGACCGGCGCAACGCGTTGAGCGCCCCGATGGTCGACGAGATCGTGGCCGCGGTGGAGGCCGCGGAGGCCGACGACGACACCGGGGCGATCGTGGTCACGGGCGCGGCACCGGCGTTCTGCTCTGGGGCCGACACGTCGAACCTCCGCGCTCTCGGCAACAACGAGGGCGGCGACGCAGGGTCGGTTCGCTCCATCTACGACGGGTTCCTGGCGGTGCGTGACTGCACGCTCCCGACCGTCGCCGCGGTGAACGGACCGGCGGTGGGTGCGGGGTTCAACCTGGCGTTGTGCTGTGACGTGCGGGTGGCCGGCGAATCGGCTCGCTTCGATTCCCGCTTCACGACCATCGGGATCCACCCGGGAGGCGGGCACACCTGGATGCTCGACCGCGCGGTCGGCCCCCAGGCGGCCGCGGCGATGGTGCTGTTCGGGGAGCGGGTCGAGGGGCGGCGGGCCGCCGAGTTGGGTTTGGCGTGGCGCTGCGTACCCGACGCCGAGCTCCTCGACGCCGCGGTGGTGCTGGCGACGCGGGCGGCGAACGCACCCCGGGATCTCCTGCGAGCGGTGAAGGCGTCGCTGGTGGAGGCACCGTGGCGGCCGGACTTCGCGTCGGCGGTCGCGATGGAGCTTGACCGCCAACAGGAGTCGTTTCGGCGGGGCTGGCTCGCCGAGCGCCTTCCGACCGGGCGGTCCTGACCGGCGTCAGCGTCGGGCGAGGAAGGCGGCTTCGAGCTCGTCGCGGCGTTCGGCCCACTCCTCAGTCGTGATCGCGTAGCGGACGTGGTCTTCCCACGTCCCGCGGATCTGCAGGAAGCGCTGTGAGGTCCCTTCGTCGCGGAGGCCGAGCTTCTCGGCCACGCGGCGACTCTTGGCGTTGCGGGGCACGATGGCGGCCTCGACGCGGTGCAGGCCGAGCTCGTCGAACGCGAAGCGGAGGATGACCGCCACCGCTTCGGGCATGTAACCGTGCCCGGCGTGGTCGGCATCGATCCAGTAGCCGACGTTGGCGGATTGGAACGGTCCCCGCTGCACGCTCCCGAGGCTCACCTCACCAATGAACTGGCCCTTCTTGACGAAGATCCCGAACCCGTACGCGGAGTCGAAGTGGCGTTGGCGTTCCCACGCGCCGCAACGGGCCTTGAACGCCTCGGGGTCGGTGATGGGGTCGGGGGCGCCAGGCTCCCCGAGCGGCTCCCATGGTTCGAGCCACTCGCGGCTGCGGATGCGGACCTCGCGCCAGGCCTCCCAGTCGCTCGTCTTGAGCGCCCGGAGCGAGACCCGCGCTCCCGTCAAGACGTTGCTCCGGCGCATCGCCGAAGATTACTGACGGGCGCGCGCGTCCGTGCCAGGCTGGCGGTGTGCCTGCCCCCGCTGACGGTCGCCTGGTCTGGCTGGACTTGGAGATGACCGGCCTCGAGGTGTCCCGGCACGTGATCGTGGAGGTCGCGGTGCTGGTGACCGACCCGCAGCTCGAGCCCCTCGACGACGGGCTCGACGTCGTCGTCCATCAGCCACCGGCGGCGCTGGCCGAGATGGACGACTACGTGCGAACCATGCACACCAAGTCGGGGTTGGTCAAGGAGATCGAGGCGTCGACGGTGTCACTCGCCGAGGCGGGCCAGCAGGCCCTCGCGTACGTGGCGAGTCACGTCCCCGCAGCGGGAACGGCGCCGCTGTGCGGCAATTCGATCGGGGTCGATCGGCGGTTCCTCGACCGTCAGCTCCCCGAGCTCGACGCCTACGTGCACTACCGCAGCATCGACGTGTCGTCATTGAAGGAGCTGTGCCGACGCTGGTACCCGGGCGTGTACAAGAAGCGCCCGGGGAAGCGGGAGACGCATCGGGCGCTCGACGACGTGCGAGAGTCGATCGCCGAGCTGCGCTACTACCGGGACACGATGCTGCGCCCGGTGGAGGCGCCGACCGCCTAGACCAGCTCCCGCAGCGCGCCGAGCAGGGTCGTGACGTTGCGGTCGCGGGCCGAATGGCCCATCAGCCCGATCCGCCACGCCCGCCCCGCGAACTCGCCGAGGCCACCACCGACCTCGATGCCCGAGGTCACGAGCAGCTCCTTGCGCAGCGTCGCGTCGTCGACACCCTCGGGAAGCCAGGCCGAGGTGAGCTGGGGGAGGCGATGGAACTCCTCGGCGAGAAGCCGGAACCCGAGGCGCGGCAGCTCGTGTTGCAGGCGGGCGCCGACGCGCCGGTGCCGGGCCCAGACCGTCTCGAGCCCCTCGTCGAGGATGGCGCCGAGCGCAGCGTGCAACGACATGATCATCGCGATCGGCGCAGTGTGGTGGTAGGCGCGCTGCGCGCCTTCGACGTAGCGCTCGATGAGACCCAGGTCCAGGTACCAGGACTGCGGCGGCGTCGACCGGGATCGGACCCGGGCCTGGGCCCGTTCGGACAGCGTGAGTGGTGCGAGGCCAGGCGCGACGCCGAGGCACTTCTGGGTGCCGGAGTAGCAGGCGTCGATGCCCCACCGGTCGACTTCGAGGGGGATCCCGGCGAGGCTGGTGACCGCGTCGACGACGAGCAGCGTGTCGGTGGCCTGCAACGCGCTGAGCGGGGCGATCTCGTTCTCAACCCCGGTGGACGTCTCGGCGTGCACCACCGCGACGAGACGGGCGTGGGGGTGGGCGCGCCGGGCGGCGAGGAGGAGCTCGGGTTCGAGCGCCTGACCCCAGGCTGCGTCGACGCGGACGATCTCGGCGCCGCAGCGGCGCGCCACCTCGCACATGCGCTCCCCGAAGACGCCGTTGACGCCGATGACGGCGGTATCGCCGGGCTCGAGCAGGTTGACGAAGCAGGCCTCCATCCCGGCTGACCCGGTTCCGCTGACCGGGAACGTCAGCCGGTTCTCGGTGCCGAACACCACCCGGAGACGCTCCATGGTCTCGTCGAGGAGCGCGAGGAACTCGGGGTCGAGGTGGCCGAGCATCGGCCGGGTGAACGCGCTCGTGGCCTCGGGGTACGGGTTCGAGGGTCCAGGGCCGAGGAGGAGCCGGTCGGTGAGGGTCATCGCCGGTGATCCTACGGGTGGGCGCTCGCGGCCCCGGGTTCGCCGGGCGGTGATGCCGGTCAGACCGGGCTGGTGATCTCGCCCCAGTACTCGAGGAGCATGCCGACCACGGGGCGAGCCGACGCGCCGGCGGCGAGGCCGCGTGCGATCTCGGCGGCGGCGCGGGCGACGCGGGTGATCTGCGCGTCAGGAAGGGGGATCCCGGCTCGGTTGGCCGCGTCTTGGACGGCGTGGGCGGCGTCGGTGGCGGCACGCGCGGCGCGGCGGGTGCAGTGCTGATGGCGGAGGACCTTGTCGATGGCGATCGTGGCCCGCCACCAGTCGACTTCGTCGCAGATCGCGTCGGAGTCGAGCGACGCCGCGACGCGGTGCAGGTCGTCGCCGGTCATGGTGTGGAGCACGCCGATGAACTCGCCGGCAGGTTCGGGGACAGGCGCGGCCATTTGCGCATTGTCTGACGAATGGTGAACCAAGTGGTGGATATCGGGGATCTAGGCGAGGCTGCGGGCCAAGCCGTCGAGGATGTCGTCCTCAGAGACGAGGAGCTCGTCGAGGTCGAGGGCTCGCATGGTGGCCACGAGGATGATGGCGCCGCCGACGATGGTGTCGACCCGGCCCGGTTCGAGGCCCGGGTTCTGGCGCCGCTCGGCGGTCGGCTCGAGGGCGAGGGTGCGGAAGACGTCTTCGGCGGCGTCGCGGGTGAGCCGGAAGCGGTGGACGTGTTCTCGCGAGTAGGGGACGCCTTGTTCGACGGCGGCGACGGTGGTGATCGTACCGGCGAGCCCGACGACGGTCTTGGCGTCGTGCAGCTGGGGTACGGCTCGTTCGACGTCGCCGAGGTGGTCGCGGACGGTGAGGATCGCGG
>DAIPLE010000271.1:0-2721 GCA_036769425.1 Actinomycetota bacterium | reverse complement strand
GGGCGACGCCAACCGGCGGGTGCTGCTCGACGTCGCGACCGACGTCATCGGTGACGCCGTGACGCGCCGCGACCCCCACATGCCCGACCCTTCCGATTTCGACGCACCGCTCCAGGAGCCCCGCGCGTCGTTCGTCACCCTCGAGCGCGGCGATCAGCTCCTGGGCTGCATCGGCAGCCTCGTGGCCGTCGAGCGGCTCGTCGTCGACGTGGCCCGACACGCGCTCGCGGCCGCGTTCGCCGACCCCCGGCTGCCGCCGGTCACCCGCAACGACTTCGAGGAGATGAGCATCACGGTGTCGGTGCTGACGAGACCCGAGCGCCTGGCCGCCGCAACGTTCGACGAGCTGGTCGCCACCGTTCGCCCCAGCGTCGACGGTCTCCTGGTCGAGGCCGGGCGGCATCGGGCGACGCTGCTCCCGTCGGTGTGGGGACACGTCGCCGACATCGAGGAGTTCCTCAGCGTGCTGTGGCGCAAAGCGGGCTTGGCTCGCCGGGCGTGGCCGGCTGACGTGGCGGTCTCGCGCTACGACACCGAGGAGTTCGGTGATCCCGGGCCCCGCTCCCTGGTCGGTGCCGTCAACCGGTAGAGCCGCCGCGCGTTCCCGCCCAGGATCGCCGCCTGGTCCTCCCCGCTGAGATCGCTGGCCACGATCTGGTCCAACAGGTGGCTGATTCGCCGCCCGACCGGCCACGAATACAGGTCGGTGCCGAACGCGACCCGCTCCGCCCCGAAGTGGCGGGCAAAGTCCTCAATGAAGTCGAAGTTGTAGCTGAGACTGGTGTCGAACACGAGGTTGGGTGCGACCTCCGCGATGAAGAAACACTGACGCGTCGATTCGTAGGACCCGAACGCGTCGAGCGCGAGCATCGGGACGTCCGGGAATCGGCGCGCCAACACGCCGAGCTTCCAGAGCGCCTCCTCGGGGGTCTCGTCCATAGCGTGAACAACGGGGACCAACCGGTGTGACGCGAGCCGCTCGATCGCCCGTTCGATCCACTTGCTATCGAGCGAGACGCCCTGGAACCGGGTGTGGAAGCTGACGCCCGCCAGCCCGAGCTGGTGATGGAGCCGCTCGATCTCGTCGAGTGACGCCGGACCGTGACTGGGCTCGACGATCCCGACCGCGGCGGGGAACCGGTCGGGTCGGCGGTCCCGGTACGCGGCGATGGCGTCGTTGACGCGGCGGGTGTCGCGAATCCCGTCCGGGCGAAGGTAGCCATGACCGGGGATCACGATCGCCTGCGCCACGTCGTCTCGGTCCATCACCTCCAAGCGGTGTTCGAGCTCGAGTCGGCCCAGCTCCTCGGGTGTCCGCCCTTGCGTGGTGTCGAGCTCGCCGCCCAGCGCGGTGAAGGCGTCTCCGACGTGGTGATGCACGTCCAAGACATCGAACCCGTGGCCGCGCATCTCATCGCCTCGCTGCTGTCGCCTGCGGAGTGCGGCCATGATGGGCCATCGTGGGGACGTGCGGCTACCCGGTGATCGACGCCGACGGTCACGGCGGCGAGCCGCGACATTGGCGGCGTCGCATCCCTGACCGGTACCGCAGTGACATGGGCCGATACGTCCAGTCGATGAAGCAGGTGTACGGCGACGTCCCGGGTGGTGGCCTCCAGCTCAGCGACGCGAACCCGCGCGCCGCGACCTGGGAGGAAGCCGACGAGGTCGATTTCGACCCCGAGATGCGTCGAGGGATGTACGACCCCGCGGCCCGACTCGAGGACATGGATCTCGAGGGGATCGATGTGACGGTCATGTTCCCGCCCGGGTCCGGCGAGGAGTGGGCCCTCGGCGACGTCGGGTTCGCGGCCGCGCTGTGCCGGACGCTCAATGACGCCCGGGCCGAGTACGCCGCGTTCGCTCCGCAACGACTCAAGCTCGTCGCGAAGCTCCCGATGCTCGACCCGGTGGCCGCGGCAGAGGAGCTGGAACGGTGCGTCACCGAGCTCGGCTTCGTCGGGATGGTCACCGCGCAGCACATCCTGGACCGCAACCTCAACGCGCCCGCGTTCGACCCGGTGTGGGCCACCGCCGAACGTGTCGGCGTTCCGGTCTGTGTCCATGGAGGGGGCCAGGCGCCGGGCCAGGTGCCGATCGCCATCGACCGGTTCACGACGCGCCTCGAGAAGCACGCCATCACCCATCCGGTCGGGGCGATGCTGGCCCTGACCAGCTTCACGGTCGGTGGGGTCATGGCCCGCTTTCCGACCCTTCGGGTGGCGTTCCTCGAAGCCGGGGCGGGTTGGCTGCCGTTCTGGCTCGAGCGACTCGACGAGCACTGGGAGCTGATGCCCGAGCAGGCGCCACTGCTCGACCGGCCCCCGTCGGAGTACGTCGCCGGGCGAGGCTTCGTGTCCTGCGAGCCCGAGGAACGGGCCTTGCCATGGGTCCTCAAGGCCCTCGGCGAGAACCTGGTTTGCTACGCCTCCGACTACTGCCACTGGGACTGCGCGTTCCCGAACAGCGTCAAGCTGCTCGTCGACCGCGAGGACATCAGCGACCGCGGCAAGGCGGCCATCCTCGGCGCCAACGGGGCGCGTCTCTATGGGCTCACGTTGCCCGCGTCAGGCAAACTGGGGCCATGACCATCACCGAGGCACTCCCCAGCGCCGTCCATGTCGGCGCCGACGACCTGCCGTTCGTCGACATCGGAGACGGCAACCAGCTCAAGGTGCTCCAAGTCAAAGAGCGCGAAGGACTCTGGATCATCCAGAACGT
>DAIPLE010000270.1:0-2723 GCA_036769425.1 Actinomycetota bacterium | reverse complement strand
AACTCGCAGTCGAGCTTCCAGAGCCAGGCGTCGTCGCCCATCCAGTCGGTGCACACGTGGATCAACCAGGTCTCGCGCATGCGGCCGTAGTCGAAGGTCGTCGGGTTCCCGGCTTGGCGCGCGAACGCGGGATCCCAGTGCACCCGTTGCATCACGTCAGGGATGTTCAACTCGTCGCGATGGTAGAAGCGCGGGATGCGTCGGCGGTTCTCGAACGCCAGCCGGTACGGGCGCACCCCGTACAGCCCCATGCCCATCCCGACGTGCCAGCAGATCATGTCGGTCACCGTGAGGGGACCTTTCACGCGTGGTTCGAGCTCGTCGCCTTCCTCGACGTCGTCCCACCAGCGGGGCTCGGCGCCTCGCCGGCGTTCCTGCGCGTACTGCTCGTCGATCGACGCCAGCTCCTCGTCGGTGTACGGCTCCGGTCCCCGCCGTTCGCCGCCGTCGTGTTCACGAGCGGCCTCCCGTTCGGTGCGGACCATGAGCCGCAGCTGGGCCGACAACAGCCGCTCGTCGTCTCGGAACACCTGTCCCGTCCACTCGTGCACCGCCCGGCCCGCGAACTCGCTGGGCTTGTCGAGCACGCCGACGAGCGCGTTGCGCCGCCAGACCGGCCGGTTCGGCCCGAGCGGTGCCCACCACTCACGCCCGCTCGCCGAGTAGAAGGCGTGCACCCCGCGCAGCGGGTCGCCCTTCATGAGGTCGCGATGCTCGGCCGGGACCTCCGGGACCTCGTCGACCCCGATCAGCGTGTCGCCCCCGACCAGCGCCGGCGATGCGATGACCTCACCCCACCGGGTCGACGGGCCATACGACGGGTCGCACCACAGCGGGTTGTCGTCCCCGCACGCCTCGGCGACGTGACGGAACGCGTCCTCGTTCGGGTGGGCGTAGTGGGCCGCGTGCGGGTTCGGCTCGGGGATGCCGATCCGGGCCCGGAGACGGGCGATGGCCTCGTCGGTGATCGAGCCCGTCGTCATGGGGCGCAGTGTGGCATGCCGGCCCTGGCCCAGGAACCGCTCCCGATCCGCGGTTACGCCGCGGCGCGCACCGGGACGTTGGAGAACCCGGCGACGTTCGCCATCTGGACTCGCCGCAGGCCGGTGTCGTCGACCGTGTAGCGCGGCCAGCGGTCGGCGATCTCCTCGAACGCGATTCGACCCTCGAGGCGGGCCAGCGCCGCGCCGAGGCAGGCGTGGATCCCGTGTCCGAATCCGACCCCGAGCGGCTGGGGGCGGTCGATGTCGAACCGGTCAGGGTCGTCGTAGGCGCGCTCGTCGCGGCTCGCCGCGCCGGTGATGAGCAACACCGGCATCCCCTCCGGGATCGTCACGCCATGCCAGGTCGACGCGGCCACCGAGAACCGCCCCTGGTACTGCGACGGCGCCCAGTAGCGCAGGACCTCTTCCACCGCGTTCGCGGCCTGGGACCGGTCGTCGAGCAGCTGACGCCACTCGTCGGGGTTCCGATCGAACAGCACGACGCCACTGCCGACCAGCTTCGTCACCGTCTCGCTCCCCGCGGCGGCGAGCAGGACCGCGAACCCCGCGATGTCGCCGTCGGTGAGCTGGTGGGTGGTGCCGTCCTCGTCGGTGACCTCCACCTCGATGAGTCGGGTGATCAGGTCGTCGCCCGGCGCGGCTCGCTTATCGGCGATGAGATCGAGGAAGTAGGCGACCTGGAGCAGCGCGGCTTCCATACCGTCGTGGGTCGGCCGGGGATCGTTGGGCTCACGGTGCAGCAACAGGTCGGTCCAGTGGCGGATCTGTTGCCGATCGGCCTCGGGGACGCCGAGCATCGTCGAGATGACCTCCACCGGGAACGGACCCGAGAAGTCCGCCACGAGATCAAACTCGTCGCGGTCCATCAACGGATCGAGATGAGACCGCACCACGGTGCGCACCATCGGCTCCAACGCTTCGACGGCGCGGGGCGTGAACACCCGGCTGACCAGCTTGCGGAGATGCTCGTGCTCCGGGGGGTCGATCATGATGATGCTCGTGCCCCGCACCGGACTGTCCGGGTCGGTGAGCTGGTCGATGGTGACCCCGTGCTCGCTGCTGAACGTCTTCCAGTCGCGGTGGGCGGACACCACATCCTCGTACCGGGACAAGGCCCAGAACCCGAACGTCTCGTTGCGGTACGCCGGGGCGTGATCGCGCAACCACCGGTACGTCTCGTACGGGTCGTCGAAGAAGTCGGGAGAGAACGGGTTGAAGTCCATGGCGTCTTGGTGGGCTACGCCGACGCGTACTGCCAGCGGCGCCCGGGAGCGGCCCCCGCCTGCCACTCCATGCACTGCACGTCGAACCAGATCGGGAGCAGGTACTTCACGTAGAACGCGTGGACGGTCACGTTGGCGGTGACCAGGTCCTCGTATTCCTTCACCCGGACCCGGTCGTCGCGCTCCCGGTACGTCTTCGCCCGCGCCACCAGCTCATCGACCTCGGCGCGGGTCTCGCAGAGCAGCCCGAGATGGTCATAGCCCGGTGACTGCATCGGCCGTTCGGATTCGGCGAGCAGCACGAACTGGCCGTCGTCGACGCGCAGATACTGGCAGCGTTGCCCGACGACCTCGACGTCGCTTGACTCCCAGCCGAACAGCTCGCCGTAGAACGCCGCGACCTCGCGGCGAAACGACTCGTCGAGCGTCCCCGGCGGGAAGGTCAGCTCCATGTGGTTGAAGCGCAGCGTCGCCACGCCTGCACCGTACGCCGTGC
>DAIPLE010000084.1:2625-8799 GCA_036769425.1 Actinomycetota bacterium | reverse complement strand
GCGCAGCGCCTCCACGTCGGGACCGACGGGGGGTTCCATGGCCAGGAGCGCGACGCGAAGGAGAAGGTGTTCTTCGCGATGGACACCCTGCATCGCTCCGACCTCATCCGCGGCCAGTTCGACGGCTACCGCGACGAGGACAGCGTCGACCCCAGCTCCGACGTGGAGACCTACGCCGCAGCCCGGTTCCACATCGATTCATGGCGCTGGGCGGACGTGCCCTTCTACATCCGCGCCGGCAAGAACCTGCCGATCACCTGCACCGAGGTCCGCGTCGAGCTGCACCGTCCGCCGCAGCGGGTGTTCCGCGAGTACGAGGAGACCCCCCGTGACACGAACTACCTGCGCTTCCGCCTGAACCCCCAGGTGCAGATCGGGCTCGGCGCCCGAGCCAAGTCTCCCGGCGAATCGTTCAAGGGAAACAACGTCGAGCTGACCCTCACCGACGAGCATCCCGACGAGATGACCGCCTACGAGCGGCTGCTCGGAGACGCCATGGCCGGCGAGAACCTGCTGTTCGCCCGCGAGGACGGCGTCGAGGCCGCGTGGCGGGTCGTGAACGAGGTCCTCACCGACCACGACAAGGCGATCCCGTACAAGCCCCACACCTGGGGGCCCCCGCCGGCCGAGGCGCTGATCCACGACGCCGACGGCTGGCACGACCCGGTCCTGTAGCCGCGGAGCGGGGCGCGCCCATGGGGCACACGCTGGCCGTCGACCTCGGCGGCACGAACATGCGAGTCGCGGTCGTCGACCGGGCCGGATCGGTCCTCAACCGCATCCACGAGCCGACACCCCACGACGCCCCCACCATCGAGCCGCTCATCGCGCTCGCTCGCCGGGTCCGGGACGGCCACGACGTCGAGCACGCCGTGTTCGCCGTCCCCGGCCGCGTCGACCATCAGCGCGGCACGGTGCTGAGCGCCCCCAACCTGGCCCCGACCTGGCGGGCCCTGTTGACCCGCGACGCCCTCGAAGCTGCGCTGGGGCTGCCCGTGTCGTTGGCGAACGACGCCGACGTCGCCGCGGTCGGCGAAGCCCACTTCGGGGCCGGCCACGGTCACACCGACGTCGTGTACGTGACGATCTCAACCGGGGTGGGCGCCGGGATCCTGGTCGGCGGTCAGGTCCTGCTCCCCCGCTTCTCGGGAGGCGAGGTCGGCCACTCGATCATCGACCGGACCCTCGCCGCCGCCGGCGCCGACGGTACCGTCGAGGGACTCGGGTCCGGCACCGCGCTGGCGCGCCAGGCCCACGCCGCGGGAATCGACGCCGTCGGTGCCGACCTGGTCCGCCTCGTCGATGACGGCGACCCCGCGGCCCGGGCGGTATGGGACGAGACCATGTTCGCGGCCGCGCTCGGGATCGTGAACCTCGCCCACATCGTGGCGCCCACGGTGGTTGTGGTCGGCGGCGGCGTCGGCCGCAACGGCGAGCTGGTCCTCGCCCCGATCCGATCGGCGCTGGCCCGCTTCGGGCCCGCCGGCCCGGCGATCACCGTGGTCACCGCCACGCTCGGGGACGACTCGGGCCTTCTGGGCGCCGCGGCCTGGCGGGCCGCGACATGATTCGCGGCCCCGAACGACTGGAACCCCGGTGCCCGTGAACCCAATCCCCACCCCGACCCAACCGTGGGTCGGTGGGCCCTACTCCGGCGCGGTCCGAGCCGGGGACTGGATCGTCCTCGCCGGGCAGGTCGGGGTCGAGCCGACCTCGGGTCAGGTCGTGGCGGGCGACGTCGTCGACCAGGCCCGCCAGGTGTTCGCCAACCTCGAGGCGATCCTCGCCGATACCGGCGCCACCTGGGGGGACGTGGCGAAGGTGACGATCTTCCTCGCGGTTCAGGACCCGGGAATGATGCCGGCGCTGAACGCGCTCTACACAGAGCACGTCGGTGAGCACCGACCGGCGCGCACCACCGTCGGTGTCGCCTGGCTCCCGCTGGGGGCGCTGGTGGAGGTCGAGGTGTGGGTCTACAAGCCGGAGGCGTGATGAGCGAACGAGCGGCGGAACGGTCCGACCAGGAATGGCAGGACGAGCTGTCCCCGGAGAAGTACGACGTGCTGCGCCGGGCCGGGACCGAGCGGGCCTTCACCGGCAAGTACTGGGACTGCCACGACGACGGCGCGTACGTGTGCGCCGGCTGTGGGGCGGCGCTCTTCGACTCGGGCACCAAGTTCGAGTCCGGGACCGGGTGGCCGAGCTTCTCGGAACCCGCGGTCGCCGAAGCCGTCGAAGTGCGCGAAGACCAGGCGCACGGGATGCGCCGCACCGAGGTGATCTGTCGCCGCTGCGGCGGGCACCTCGGGCATGTGTTCGACGACGGGCCCGGCCCCAGCGGCCAGCGGTACTGCATCAACTCCGCGGCCCTGAACCTCGAGCCCCGCTGACGGCCCGGTCGAGGAAGGCCCCCCTCCGGGGGGCGGCCCCGGGGGGCCGACCCGATGATTCGGGCCGGGCCGGGCTGGGCACGGCCCCGGCCTGGCGTGAGACGATCCCGGGATGGCGTACCCCGACGGAATCGGTGTGGTGGACCTCATGATCGGTTTCCCGATCCGGGACCGCAAAGGCGTCTACGACCGGCTGTTGAAACCCGGCCTCAAGGACCAGGAGAGCCGCGAGGGGTTCGCGTTCCCCGCCGAGTACATGTTCAAAGACGTCCCCGATGAAGCCGACGAAGAGCACGATCCGATCGAGGTCGCGTTCGCCGAGATGGATCGCTTCGGGGTCGAAGTCGGGCTGTTCGGGATGTCCCCCGATGCGCTCGCGGCGAAGGAACGCGACCCGAAGCGGGTGCAGCTGTCCCTGGAGGTGAACCCGAACGACGTGATGGGCGCAATCCGCAAGATCCGCAAGGCGAAGGCCGAGCACGACCTCCGAGCCGTCACGTTCTTCCCGGCCGGGTGCCTCCCCCAGGTTCCCGTCGACGACCCGAAGGCGTACGCGGTGTACGCGGCGTGCGTCGACCTGGACCTGCCGGTCGTCGTGAACGCCGGGATCGCGGGACCGCGGTTCCCATCCGACTGCCAGCACGTCATGCGCTTCGATCGGGTCTGCTACGACTTCCCCGAGTTGCGGATCGTGATGCGCCACGGCGCCGAGCCGTGGGAGGAGCTCGCAGTCAAGCTCATGCTCAAATGGCCCGGCCTTTCGTACATGACGTCAGCGTTCGCACCGAAGTACTACCCGAAGGCGATCATCGACTACGCGAACACGCGCGGTGCCGACAAGGTGATGTACGCCGGGTACTACCCGATGGGGCTGTCCCTCGAGCGGATCTTCTCCGAGCTGCCGCAGGTGCCGTTCCGCGACCACGTGTGGCCGAAGTTCCTCCGCGAGAACGCGCGGTCGATCTTCGCGCTCGACTAGCCGTGAACGACCGCTACCTGCTCATCTCGGCCGACTGTCACGCCGGCGGATCGATGGAGCAGTACCGCGAGTACCTCGATCCCGCGTACCGCGACGAGTACGACGCCTGGCGGGGCCGGTACTCGAACCCGTTCCGGGATCTCCAGAGCGACGGTCGCACCCGGAACTGGGACAGCGACCGGCGAGTCGACGAACTCACCGCCGACGGCGTTGTCGCCGAGGTCCTGTTCCCGAACACCGTCCCCCCGTTCTTCCCCACCGGGGCGGTCATCGCCCGGCCACCCAGCGCCAAGAACTACGCGCGCCGCCACGCCGGGATCCGGGCCCACAACGGGTGGCTCGCCGACTTCTGCGCCGAGGCGCCCGGTCGCCGGGCCGGGATCGGTCAGATCTTCCTCAACGACGTCGACGACGCCATCGAGGACGTGCGGTGGATCAAGGAGCACCACCTGCGGGGCGGGGCCCTGCTCCCCGGCCGACCCGACGATTCCGAGTTCCCGCCCCTCTATGACGCGGTCTATGACCCGCTGTGGTCGGTGTGCGAGGAGCTCGAGGTGCCGGTCACCCACCACTCCGGGCAAGGCTCCCCGGACTACGGCCGCAGCGACGCGGCGAGCGTGATGTGGCTCGTCGAGACCCAGTGGTTCTCGCACCGGCCGTTCTGGCAGCTGATCATGGGCGGCGTCTTCGAGCGGCATCCCAACCTGACGTTCGTCGTCACCGAGCAAGGCTGCTCGTGGATCCCCGACACGCTCCGGATGCTCGACGGCTACCACGCCCAGATGGCGTCGGGACGCGTCGGGGAGCTGAAGTACACCGAGGACCAGCGGCTCTCGCTCACCCCGAGCGAGTACTTCGCCCGCAACTGCTACGTCGGGGTGAGTTTCCCGAGCCCCACCGAATCGCGAGCCATGCGCACCGTGGGGCTCGACCGCGTCATGTGGGGCAGCGACTATCCCCACAACGAGAGCACCTATCCGCACACCGTTGCGGGGCTGCGGCGGGCCTTCGCCGACTGGGATCCCGTCGAGGTGCGTCAGGTCACGAGCGAGAACGCCGCCCGCATCTACGGCTTCGACCTCGACGCCCTCAGCCCGCTCGCCGTCGACGTCGGGCCGAGCGTCGCGGAGGTCGCGGAGCCGCTGGAAACCGTGCCCGCCGACTCGGCGAGTCCCGCCTTCACCCGCCGGTAGTCAGCGCGAGCGATCGGTCACGCCGGACTCCACGGCCGAGCCGCGTACTCGGCCCGGAGCTTCGCCTTCACGATCTTGCCCGTCGCGGCCCGGGGCATCTCGGTGCGCAGCTCGAGCTGCTCGGGAACCTTCTGGACCATGAGCCCAGCGTCGCGACAATGCGCCACCATCTCCTCGAAGGAGAACACCTGGTCCTCATCGGCGATCTGGACCACCGCGCAGACCCGCTCCCCGCGATCGGGGTCGGGGAGACCGATGACCGCGACGTCGTCGACCTTGGCGTGGGTGTAGAGGATGTCCTCGATCTCCTTGGCGCTGACGTTCTCGCCCTTGCGGACGATGACGTCCTTGAGCCGTCCGGTGACGACGAGATGCCCGTCGGCGCGCAACTTCCCGAGATCGCCGGTCCGGAAGTAGCCGTCGGCGTCGAACGCGTCGGGAGTGAGTGCCGGGTCGGTGTAGCCGCGGAACACCATCGGACCCCGGAGGCGGATCTCGCCCTCCTCGTCGGGCGACGCGACCTCGCCGTCACCGGTCACGATCCGCACCTCGATGCCGACGACGGGCTTCCCGTCGGTATTGGCCAGCTGCTCGTCGGTGTCGTGGGGCGAGCCTTGAGCGATCATGGGCACCTCGGTCATGCCGTAGCCGTGGACCGTGCCGCGACCGCCGATCTCGCGCTGCACCTCGTAGTGCAACTCGGGCGGTTTCGGGGCCCCGCCGCCCGACATGAGCCGCAAGGTGGGAAGGATCGGTTCGCCCGGTGTCTTGCGCTGCTCGGTGAGGAACGCGAGGTAGAACGCGGTGCTCCCGCCGACCATCGTCACGCCGTGGCGGCGAAGGACCGGCAGCACGTCAGCGGCGGAGAACGCCTCGATGAGGACCGCGGGGAACCCGAGGCTCAGCATCGTCACGAGATAGTCGGGGCCGCCGATATGTGCGTACGGGAACGCGATCGAGCCGACGTCGTCGGGTGACATGTCGAGCGCGACCGCCAGCCCCCAACCCCCGGCGATGAGCGACTGGTCGGTGTGACACACCCCTTTGGGGTCGGCGGTGCTCCCCGAGGTGTAATAGATCCAACGGACCGGGGCCTCAGCCGCCGGGCGTCCCGCCGGCGGGGGCGGGAGCGCCGACGGGTCCCCGTCGGGCAGGCCGTCGCCGACGACCACGACGGCGGGGGCCTCGGGAAGCTCGGCGGTGACGCGCGCCGCGAGGGCGGGGTAGTCGAAGCCGCGCCACACACCAGGAACGAAGAACAGGCGAGCTCCGGTCTGGCGGAGCGCGAAGCCGACCTCGCGTTCGCGGTACAGGTGGATGATGGGGTTCTGGACCGCCCCGACGCGACCGAGGGCCGCCGACAGCACGATCGTGTCGATCGTCGTCGGCAACTGCCAGGACACTGCGGTTCCCTCACCGACGCCGAGTGCGTGCAGGCCCGCCGCGACCCGGGCGGCCCGGTCTCGGAACTCACCGAAGGTGACCGTGCGGTCCGACTCGTCGATGAACATCACCCGGTTCGGGTCCGCGTTGGCTCGCCGTTCGATCAGTTGCCAGAAGGTGTGGGCCCCGGTGATCGCGTGGGCGTCCATGCACGCCGAACCTATCCGCG
>DAIPLE010000084.1:0-2525 GCA_036769425.1 Actinomycetota bacterium | reverse complement strand
ACGAAGCCGGGTTGGCGGGACCGGCGTGACAGACTGCGCCCCGATGCCGCCCGTCACCCGTGTCTTGGCGCCCGAGCCGGTGCGCAGCCTCGCCGACTACGTCGCGGGTGGTGGTGGTCGTGGGCTCGACGTGGCCGGACGCGTCGATCCGGACGCAATCATCGACGAGATCGAGTCCTCGGGCCTCGCCGGGCGTGGCGGCGCCGGATTTCCCGCCGGCCTCAAGTGGCGCACCGTCGCCGCGATGGATTCCCCGTTGATCCCGTCGACGGTGGTGGTCAACGGCGCGGAGGGAGAGCCAGGGTCGTTCAAAGACCGGGCGATCCTGCGCGCGAACCCGTACCACGTCCTCGAAGGCGCGCTGATCGCGGCGCGGGCCGTTCGCGCCGACCGGGTCATCGTCGGTGTGAAACGCGCGTTCACCAAGGAGGTGGCGCGCCTGCGCCAGGCGATCGACGAGGCCCACGGCGCGGGATGGACCGACGGTCTCGAGGTCTGGGTCTTCGAAGGGCCGAGCGAGTACCTCTACGGGGAGGAGACCGCCCTGCTCGAGTGCATCGACGGCCGGTACCCGTTCCCGCGCATCGCGCCCCCCTACCGGCGCGGGGTTGAGGAACTCGTCGACACGCCCACCGACGTCGCGACCAACAGTGCCTCCGCGGCGCATGTCGAGATGGCCGCTCCCGACGGCGAGTCGGAGGCCCCGCCCACCCTGGCCAGCAACGTCGAGACGTTCGCCAACGTCCCCGGCATCATCGCCGAGGGTGCCGACTGGTTCCGCTCGGTCGGGACGGACGCGTCACCGGGCACCATCGTCTGCACCATCACCGGCCGGGCTCAGCGTCACGGCGTCGCCGAGTTCGCGATGGGAACCCCCGTGCAAGAAGCGATCGAGGTCATCGGCGGGGGCGCCGAGGCGGGTCACCAGCTCATCGCCGCGCTCTCTGGGGTGTCGAACCCGCTGCTGCCGGCAGCCCAGTTCAAGACGCCGATGAGCCACGAGGCGATGCGAGACCAGGGCACCGGTCTCGGCACCGGCGGGTTCATCCTCTACGACGACCGCGACGACCCGGTCGCGATCGCTGCGGGCGTCTCGCGATTCCTCGCGGTGGAGTCGTGCGGCCAGTGCACTCCCTGCAAGCAGGACGGCTTGGGGCTCTCCGACCGGTTACAGCGCATCGCTCGCTCAGAAGCCGACGAGGAGGACCTCGAGGCCGTCGATGCCCTGCTCGGGACGGTCACCGACAGCGCCCGATGCAACCTCGCGTATCAGCAGCACGACGTGGCCGACAGCATCTTGGGCCTGTTCCGCGACTCGTTCCGCGATCACGTGCACGACACCCTGCCTCCCGCCGATCCCGAGCTGATCGCCCCGATCGTCGACATCGTCGACGGCCGGGCCGTCCTCGACGAGCGCCAGCGGGCCAAGCAGCCCGATTGGACCTATGAGGCCGAGTACTCGGGGAAGAGCCCCGCTGACCGCCTCGACGACCATCGGGCGCCCGAGCAGCTCTGACCCCCATCGCCCGTGGTTCGGCGCGGCGGTCGAGACGATCAGGTCAGCGCGAAGTAGATCGCGGTCCCCGCGCCGACGGTCAGGCAGTACCACGCGAACGGGTTGAGGTTCCTCGACTGGAAGTAACGGAGGAGGAAGCGCACCGCGAAGTACGCCGACGCGGCCGCCACGACACTGCCGACGATCACCTGACCGCGAATGTGATCGCCGTTGTGACCGAGGAGGTCCGGGAGCTTGTAGACGCCGGCGGCGAGAATGATCGGCGTCGCCAGGAGGAACGAGAACCGTGCCGCGTCCTCGTGGTCGAGACCCCGAACGAGGCCCGCGACCATCGTGATCCCGGAGCGGCTGATCCCGGCAAAGAGGGCGAAGATCTGCGCGAAGCCGACGACGCCGGCCTCCCGGTACTCAAGCGTGTCGAGCCGCCGGGCGCCCTCCTCGTTGAGACCGTGCTGCACCGCCAGTGTCCGGACCTCGGAGCGACGGCGGGCCCGTTCACCGAGAGCGAGGATGGCACCGTTGACCATGAGCAGGATCGACGCCAGCTCGGGCTTCGCGAACACGGTCCGGAGCTCGTGCTCGAACAGCAATCCTGTGATCCCCGCCGGGATCGTCGCGACCACGAGGAGCCAGGCCAGGCGCTCGTCGTTGGTCTCGATCCGACGGTGGCGCAGCGACCGGAAGAAGCCGCCGATGATGCGCGCCCAGTCTTTGCGGAAGAACCACAGCAACGCCAGCGCCGTCGCCACGTGGAGACCGACGAGGAAGGCCAAGTAGAAGGACTCGTTGGCGGACTGCGCATTGACAATGTTGTGCCAACCCAACAACCCCGGGACGATCACCGAGTGCCCGAGGCTCGACACCGGAAACAGCTCCGTGACGCCTTGCAGCGCGCCGATGATGATCGCCTGGAGGTAACTAATCACGGGGCGAGACGCTAACCGCTTCGTCCCCCGCCGCTCGGAGTCGTCCCCGCCGGGTCGGGACCGTCAGAGCCGCGCTCCAGCCC
>DAIPLE010000083.1:0-8809 GCA_036769425.1 Actinomycetota bacterium | reverse complement strand
AGCTGGTCCTGAAGATGCTCGACGGTGCGACGGTCAACGAGCCGGTCCAGCTGCCGACCACGCTGACGGTGCGCGAGTCCGTCTAGTAGCACGGCACGCCCTACGCGGATGCCAGGCCGAAGCCCGCTGCCGCACCGAACGCATCGAGAACCGGCCTAGTCATCGAGGAGGTCAAGCGGACGATGAGCAGCGGCGAGCGGTTCGGCGTCGGTGGCCGGTTCGCCGACCTGGTCGACCGGGTACGACGGGTCGCGGGCGAGGCCGCCTGGCCCCTGGTCGCCGCCGCCACGGCGAGGCGCGTGTACGTCCGCGAGGAGGACGCACGGTGAGCGCGAGGTGAGCACGACGGTGTTCGACACGGAGACCGAGGCGCCCATGTGGGAGCACGGCCTGGTGGTCGGCGGCGGCAGCGTGGGGGCCGTCATTTTCGGGCCGGCGGACCGGCAGGTCGTCTCGCTGTCGCACGAGCGCTTCTTCGTTCCGACCAACCCCAGCCCGGCCGCCCCGGACATCGCGCCGGTGCTCGACGAGCTACGCCGCGCTGTGCTCGCGGGCGACACCGCGCTGGCGAGCCGCCTCATGGCGCAGGCGGCGCACGCGAGCGGCTACGCCGATGGGCTGGTCTGGACCGATCCGCTCGGCATCTGCGCGACGCTGGTGATCACCAGCTCGGGGGGCACCGAGCAGGCGCGCCGAGCCGTGGACCTGCTCCACGGCGAGGTCTCGGTGCGCTGGCGGGACCGAGCGGGCGGGAGCAACGCCCTGCGGGTGCTGACCCCACGGGGCGAGCAGACGGTGTGGATCGGCCTCGAGTCCGAGCTCGGGATGCAGACCGTCCTCGAGCTGGGGCTCGACGGCAGCGCCGACACCGCGCTGGACACCGGAGGACCGGACGCGTCCACCGCGGTGCGGGCCCGCCTGACGGGTGGAGCGCACGGACGCGTCGCCGCCGACACCGGCGACCCGCGGACGTCGGCGGTCGTCA
Organism: Actinomycetota bacterium; assembly: GCA_036769425.1. Lineage (GTDB taxonomy): Bacteria > Actinomycetota > Acidimicrobiia > IMCC26256 > PALSA-555 > PALSA-555. The sequence goes on along the minus strand of DAIPLE010000083.1, from coordinate 7,824 downwards.
CGGCGACCGCCGGCAGCCCGTGGAGCACCGAGGCCGGGGCGGTCCGCTGCCGGGTGGCGGTCGCGGCCGGCGAGCGCACGACGATCCGCCTCGACGTCGCCGTCGGTTCGGCGAGCACCTCGGACGCGGCCCTTGCCGACTGGGACGTCCTGCGCGAACGGCAGGCCCAGACCCATGGCCGCCTGGTCGGCGCCTCGACCCTCGACCTGGGCGCCGGCCGCGCCGCGGAGACCACCGAGCAGCTGTGGGAGGCCGCACGGCGGGGCGAGCCCGGTGCCAGGCGCCGCGTGGTCGAGGTCGCGTACCTGTCCGGCCGGGCCAACGTCGTCGCGTCGACGGGCGAGCTGCCGCCGACCCTCCAGGGCGTCTGGCAGGGCACGTGGCGACCCGCGTGGTCGGCCGACTACACGATGAACGGCAACGTCCAGAACGGCGGGATCGCCGGGCTGATCCCCACCGGGACGCCCGAGCTCGCGCGGTCGCTGCTGGCCCTCGTGCTGCCCTTCGTGGACGACTACCGCGAGAACGCGCGTCGCGTCTTCGGCGCCGAGGGGATGCTGCTCCCCTCCCGGATGTCGACGCACGGACGCGCCAACCACTTCGCCGAGGCGTACCCCCACCTGTTCTGGGTAGGGTGCGGCGGCTGGGTGCTGCGCTTCGCCGCGGACATGGTCTCGACGACGGGGGATCGCACGATCGTCGACGACGAGCTGTGGTCTCTCGTGGAGGGAGTGCTCCGCTTCGCCGAGACCTCGACGGTGTGGATCGACGGACGACGCCACCTGGTGCCGGACTACTCCCCCGAGAACGCGCCGGACGCGGACGCCAGCCCCATCGTGGCGGACGCCACCATGGACGTCGCCATCCTGCGCGACGCCGCGCGCGCGGCGTCGGTGCTCGCACGGGCCCGCGGTGACCACAGCCTCGACGACCGCTGGGCCGGCCTCGCCGCGAGCCTGCCGCCCTACCGCGTGGCCGACGACGGGACGCTGGCCGAGTGGATCTCGGACCTGTGGCCGGAGAACGTCGCGCACCGCCACACCTCGCAGCTGTACCCGCTGTGGTACGAGCCCGACCCGGCGTTCGTCGGGTCGACCGCGAGCGCGGCACGGCTGCGCGACGCGGCGGCCACCACCGTCGCCGCGAAGATCGCGTGGCGGGCGCAGGACCCGACGGCACCGCCGGGCCGGATGGAGATGGCGTTCGGCCTGGTCCAGCTGGGGCTCGCCGCCGCCGCGCTCGGCGACGCGCGCTCGGCGCTCACGTGCGCGCAGTGGCTCGCGATCGACCACTGGCGCCCGGCGTTGACCACGACCCACGATGCCGGCCGGATCTTCAACCTCGACGCCAGCGGCGGTCTCCCGGCACTCGTGGCCGCCATGCTCCTCGGCTCGACGCTCGACACCCTGACCGTGCTGCCCGCGCTTCCCGCCGAGTGGGAGCGCGGCTGCGTGACGGGGCTGCGCGCCCGCGGCGGCCTCGTCGTCGACCGCCTCGCGTGGGACCCCTCCGGGTGCACGCTCACCCTGCGCCGGCTGCCCGAGGCGTCCTGGCTCGCTCCGGCGGACGGAACCCTCCTGGCCGCGGGACGCGCGTTCACGGCGTCCGTCGACGGCCCGGGCGCGACGCTCGACGGTCGCCGGCTGCGGGTGGGCGAGCAGGCTGTCGCTCTGCGCCTGGACTGGACCGCCGACGTCGCGACCTGAGGGGCGCTCGGCCCGCCGGACCGCTCAGCCGATCGCCACGCCGACACCGAGCTCATGGCGCACGCCGTCGACGACGGCCGCGACCGCCACCGCGACACGGCCCGACGGCGTCTCACCCGGCACGACCAGCCACTCCCCCGCGACGCGCTCGCGCGGGCCCACCTCACCCGGCAGCGGTCGCGAGGTGCGATGTGACCATCCCGTCGGCACCTCGACCGCCCGAACCTCCAGGGCCGTGATCGCCCGGTCGCCGAAGTTCTCCACGACGAGGGCGAGCCGACGCCCGCCCGCCCCGGGGTCGTCGACGACGTCGAGCCCCGCACCGAACGGCGCCGGCACCGTGGCCTGCGCGAACGTGCGGAAGGCCGGCTCGAGCCCGGCGCGGGCGATGACCCGCTGCGCGTCGAGAGGCCAGTCGTGGCCATCGACGAGCACGTTCCCGACGAGCAGGTTGTGGTGGGCCTCCGGCTCGGGCATGTGCGTCCAGCCGCCGTTGTACCAGTTGTGCGCGACGACGTTGTCGTTCGTGTGGTTCTCGCCGTAGGTGTTGGTGAACACCCAGACCGGGGAGTCCTGCACCACGTTGCGCTCGAGGACCACGAAGCGCGACCCCTCGTCGAGGTAGAGCCCGACCGAGCTGTTGTTGTCGCGCAGGTAGTTCTCGACGACCCGCGACCCGGGGTTGGCCGAGAGGTTGTAGATCGCACCGCCGTCGGTGAAGGCCCGCTTCGTCGCGTGGACGAGGTTGCCGGCGACGACGGTGCGCCGCAGGGTCGTCGGCGTGGTGTACACCGGCTGCGAGGCGTACAGACCGCGTGCGCGGTAGTCGGGGCTGCCACCGGGATCGTTCGCGCCCCAGCCGAACCCGACGTCGATCCCGTCGTAGGGGAGGTCGCAGACCTCGTTGTGGGTGATGGTCGCCCCGTCCACGTAGGTGGACAGGATTCCCGGCATGTCCATGTGGTCGACCGCGACCGCCGTCACGAGGTTGTTGTCGATCACGACGTCGCGGACGGTCATCCGGGGATCGGTCGGGTGATGGGCGTCGGGACGGACCCCGCCGACGACGACGGCACCCCCGGCGAGCTGGGTGAACAGGTTGTGCTGGACGAGGACGTCCGCGACGGCGAGCCCGATGCCCGCGGCATGGGCGCCGGCGTCGTTGCCGATGCCGAGCCCGACCTGCCCGAGCTGCGTGAAGGTGTTGTCGACGAGGTCCACCCGGGTCGCGGCCGACACCTGCACCGCCGCGGGCATCTGGTCCCAGTCGTTGCGGGTCGCCTCGAACTCGGGACAGCTCCGCTGGCAGGTCAGGAGGTAGTCGGACGGCTGGCGGTACTCGCGGGCCAGGAACGTGCCGGCCTGCTGACTCGCGTAGCCGGCCGCAGTGCTCGGGCCGAGCCAGCTGGTGTGCGCGAACTCGATGCCGCGGACCTGGAGGTCGTGGACGGGCTCGTCGAGGGTGCCGGCGATCTGCAGGAGGGAGTCCAGGCGTGGCACGACGAACCGGTGCGCATCGGGGTGGCCGCCCTCGGCGGCACGGTAGAAGAGCGCGGCGTCCTGCGGGTCGAGGTACCACTGGCCCGGTTGCAGGAGCTCGTAGGCGTTCACCAGCCGCAGCGCGCCGCCCTCGACGGGGTCCGCCAGCGTGTCCCACCCCCAGGTGTTGTTCCGCCAGGCAGGTTGCTGCATGACGATGCGATCGCGCTCGATGCGCGCCACGGGCGCGTAGCGGTGGGTGAACGACGCGACGCACACGACCTCGATGCGGTGGTGCGAGGCGAGCTCGGCCAGCCGTCCGAGCGCGGGGTCACGGAAGATCAGGCCCTCCTCCGTCACCGTCACCTGGTCACGATCGAGCGGCATCCACGAGCGTTCGGCCAGGCGACCGTCGATCGAGACCTGACGCGTGTCGGCGACCCCGGGAACCCGGGCGCGGAAGACCCGCCTCTCCTCGTCGTGCAGGGTCCAGCCACTGACCGGCACGCCGCCCGAGATCACCGGGTGCGCCCCCGGCGCGGCCGTCCACCGCCGCGGAGCGCCCGGCTCTCCCGAGTCACGGGCGGTGAACCGAAGAGGGCGGTCCAGGTGCCAGGTCCCGTCGGTGAGCACCACGGTCCCGCCGGGCAGCTCGCGCAGCCGGCGCTGCGCCTCGTGCAGCGTGGCGATCGGCGCCTCCTGCGTCCCGGGGCCGGCGTCGTCGCCGTCCGGCGCGACGACGAGAGCCCGGTCGCCGACGGCGGCGGGCACCGCGCGCCGTCGCGCTCGCGTGGCGCGCGTCGCGGCCTCGCGCGCCTCGTGCCCCTCGTCGTTCTTCGGCAGGTCAACCATGAACCAGGCCTTCCGTCTCGAGCTCGCGCCGCTGCGCCTCTGCGGGTGGAGGCGGTGCCACGGCGACCGCTCAGCCGTGGAGGAAGTCGGTCCGGGGCCGCTGCGGCTCCGGCTCGAGGAAGAGCTTGACGACCGGGCCGCCGTGCTCGCTCACCAGCCCGTCCGGGAGCACGACGTCCAGGCTGTCCGCCGTGCGCTCCCACCTGACGTCGGCCGTGGAGCCGAGCACGCTGGCCGACCGGACACCGCGCTCGAGCAGCCCCGACGTGCCGGCGAAGCTGCGCACGCGTGCCACCCGGTCCGGGGGCTCCGCGAGCAGGATCGCGTACACGTAGTCGCCGGTCACGTCGGTCCGGCGGGTGAACCGGATGTCGGTGGGTCCGAAGTCGGTCGGGGCGCCGTCGGTGAACGAGCCCGCCGCGACACGGGTCGGGCCCTCCGCCGCCACGGTCCAGGGGCGGGTGCCGTAGATCGCCTCGCCGTTGCGCGCGAGCCAGGCTCCCAGGTCCTCGAGGATGCGGCGTTCCTCGTCTGGGATGGTGCCGTCGGGCTTGGGGCCCACGTTCAGCTGCAGGACCCCGTTGCGCGCGACGACGTCCGCGAGCTCCGCGACGATGTCGCGCGAGCGCTTGTAGACGTGGTCCTCGACCCAGCACCACGACGACCGCGAGACCGAGGTGTCGTTCTGCCAGAGCTCCTCGCGGATGCCCGAGACCGTGCCGCGCTCGACGTCGTAGACCGCCGATCCGGGGGCGAACGCGTCCCACTTGTAGTGGATGACGACCTCGCGACCCCACTCGGCGGCGCGGTTGTAGTAGTAGGCGGCGAACGTGCGCAGGTACGGCTCGAAGGCGGGCTGCTCGATCCACCAGTCGAAGTAGACGACCTGGGGGCGGTAGCGGTCGACGACCTCGACGCAGCGCAGCAGCCAGTCCTCGAGGAACCGCTCGTTCGGCGCCGTCTCCTCGCGCTGCGCCGGGCCGTAGAAGTCCTGCAGCGCCGGGTCGCGCACGTCGGAGTCGAAGCGCATGCCTCCGTTCATGAAGAACCAGTGCTCGGCCCGGTGTGTAGAGGCTCCGCGCACCATCCACGCCTCGTCGACGGCGTCGAGCAGGTCCCCCAGCACGTCCCGGCCCGGACCCAGCTTCGCCGCGGTCCAGCGCGAGCGGTCGCTGTCGTACATCGCGAAGCCGTCGTGGTGCTCTGCGACCGGGACCACGTACTGCGCCCCGGCTCGGCGGAAGAGCGCCGTCCACTCGTGCGGGTCGAACCGCTCCATCCGGAAGCTGGGGATGAAGTCCTTGTACCCGAACTCGCTCTGCGGGCCGTACGCCGCGACGTGGTGCGCGAAGGAGGGCGAGGCCTCCAGGTACATCGAGCGCGAGTACCACTCGTTGGCGAACGCCGGCACCGAGTAGATGCCCCAGTGCACGAAGATGCCGAGCTTCGCGTCCCGGTACCACAGGGGCGGGGTGTACCGCTGGAGCGAGCCCCAGTCGGCCGAGTACGGCCCTGCCGCGACCACGGCGGCGACCTCGGCGAGCGCCTTCCGGTTGTCGCTGACGTCGACGGGCGCCGGTAGAGCCGAGACGTCGAGCCTCGGGAGGTCCTGTGCTGCCATCGGTCCTGCTTCCTCTCGGTGTGCTGGCTGGTCGACGTCGAGATCGATGACGCCGTGAGCGTTCCCGGTCATGGCTTCCGCCATCCCGTCTCGGTGGTCAGGGGGACGAGCGACGGACGTTCCACGCTCGTGGTGAGCGGTACCCGCACCCCGTCGCGCGCGGACGCGAGCAGTGCCGTCATGATCTCGAGCACGTGCAGCGCCAGGTCACCGCCGGCTCGGCGTCCGCCGTGCACGAAGTCCAGGAGCCCGATGCCCCGCTCGGCACCCTGGTAGCCGGCGGACGGCGCCACCGCGGTCCAGTCCTGCTCGCCCAGCAGGCGCAACCGCACCGTGCCGTCGAACGTGTTGGGGTCCGGCACCGACAGGCTGCCCCGCTCGCCGTGGACCTCGATCGGCGCTGCCCCGGTGGCGACGGCGTCGAAGCTCAGCACCACGGTCGACAGCGCGCCACCGGCGTGCTCGAGGATGCCGGTGACATGGGTGTCGACCTCGACGGGGATCCGCTCGCCGGCCCGCGGGCCCGAGCCGATCGTCCGCGTGTCGCGGCCGCGCGACGAGGCACCGGTGACCCGCGTGACGGGGCCGAGCAGCTGGACGAGCGAGGTCAGGTAGTAGGGGCCCATGTCGAGCAGCGGGCCGCCTCCGGCCCGGTAGTAGAAGTCCGGGTTGGGGTGCCAGCGCTCGTGACCCGGCGCGACCCACGTGGCGAACGCCGCGATCGGCCGGCCGATGCTCCCGGAGTCCACTGCCGCGCGCGCGGTCTGGATGCCGGTGCCGAGCACCGTGTCGGGGGCGCCGCCGACCCACGCGTCCCCACGCGCGCGGATCACCGACAGAGCGTCGAGGAACGTGGCCGCCAGCGGCTTCTCGCCGTAGACGTTCTTGCCGTGGGCCAACGCCGCCAGCGCGATCTCGGCGTGGGCGTCGGGGGTCGTGAGGTTCAGCACCGTGTCGACGGCGTCGTCGGCGACCAGGTCGGCGACCGGCAGCGCGCGGCACCCGGGGATGCCCGACGCCACGTCGGCCGCCCGTCCTTGATCGAGGTCGGCGACGGCCCTGACGGCGACGTCGGGGTGCCCGACCAAGGTCCCCAGGTAGCGCGCCGCGATGACGCCGAGCCCGACTACTCCGATGCCGTGCGGCTCGCCCACAGCATCCCCCTCTCGACGATCGTCCGGACGTTCGTGTCGCGCAGCACGTCGAGGCTGTGCCCCGGCGTGGCGACGACGATGCGGCCGTCACCCCACAGCCGGGTCCACACGACCGGGGAGGTGATCGGGCGGTGCCACGGGTGGTACGGCTGAACCGGGTGCGTCGTGGTCGCCAGCACGTCGATGAGGTCGTCGTGCAGCACCCAGTACTGCTCGGTGGTGAGGGTGAAGTCCTCGACGCCAGCCGTGATCTCGTGCGCGCGGCCGAGGTCCGTGACGTGCACGGTGTAGGGCAGGAAGTTGTCCGTCTCGTCACCCACGCACTGCGCCGGGTCCTTCGACGGATGCGTCGCGAACTGCCCACCGATCAGCTGCAGGTAGTCGGAGCTGGCGCGGTAGGAGTCGGCGATCCCGCCGTGCCACCCCGCCAGGCCCGTGCCCCGGCGGACGGCCGCGGCCAGCCCCCTGAAGGCCTCCCGCGAGATCTCCGACATGGTCACGCTCTGCACGACCAGATTGGTGCGCCGCATCAGCGGCTCCTCGGCGTAGACCTCGTTGGACTCCTCGATCCGGACCTCGAACCCGTGCTCCTCGAGGAACGGCACGAAGAGGTTCGTCGCGTCGACGGGACGGTGCCCGTCCCAACCACCACGAACGACGAGAGCGGTGCGAGCCGTCATGAGGGGCTTCCTTCCACGGTGACGTAGGTGCTGTCCGCGTGGGCGCTCGCCTCGACCGCCGCGAGCACACGCTGGACCTGGGCGGCCTCGGCGAAGCTCGGTGCTGCGACGCCGTCGCCCGCGATGGCGCGCACGAGGTCGACGACCTGATGCGTGAACAGGTGCTCGTAGCCCAGACCGTGCCCGGGCGGCCACCACGCCCCCGCGTAGGGATGGGTCGGCTCGGTGGCCTGGATGCGGCGGAAGCCCTGCCCGCCGGCGGGATCGGCCGCGTCGTAGAGCTCGAGCTCGTTCATGCGCTCGAAGTCGAAGGCCAGGGACCCGCGGTCCCC
>DAIPLE010000082.1:407-8821 GCA_036769425.1 Actinomycetota bacterium | reverse complement strand
CCGCCGAGGATCTCGACTTCCTCCATGGCGTCACCGCTCCGTTCCCGATCCGAATCGTTCACCAGACGAACGCCGGTCAATCCGCCGCTCGCAACCGAGGCAGTCACGTCGCGGCCGGCGAGCTGCTGGCGTTCCTGGACCAAGATGATTTGTGGCACCCGCGACACCTGGCGGTCCTGTGCCAGCCGTTCACCGACGACCCGGATGTCGTGTGGTCCTACAGCGATTTCGACGAGATCGACGTCGAAGGCAGGTACGTGATCCGTTCCTATCTACGCGAACACGGAGTCGTGCATCCGAAGAACAGTCTGGGCGCCTGTCTTGAAGGCGACCTGATGGTGCTCCCCTCGGCGAGCGTCGTTCGCCGCGACGCATTCGACGCGCTCGGCGGATTCGACGAGGCTCTCCGCGGCTACGAGGACGACGACCTCTACGTCAGGGCCTTCCGCGCCGGGGGCCGGTTCGCGTTCCACGACGAGGCCCTCACCCGGTATCGAGTGCACCTCGACGGCGATTCGGCCGGGCGAGGCTTCGCGCAGAGCCGGTCCCGATTCAGTCGAAAGTTGCGAGACACCATCTCCGACGACCGACGTTCCGGTCGGTACTACTTCCGCGATGTGATCGCCCCCCGGTTCTTCGCGGCATCGCTCGACGACTACGTGCGGGCCGTCTCGGCTCGGGACTGGCCCGCGAGCGAACTCGCGCTCCGTGATCTCATGTACTACGCGCGCTTCCGCCGCGATCGCACCGCCGTGCTCTGGAAGCTCGCGTGTGTCCGGAACCCCCGACTCTTCCGGGAGCTGCTGCGGTTCCACGACCTTCTTCCGGCCAGCCTGCGTCTGACGAAGAACCCCGCGGTTCGTCTTCGCTGAGCACGTGAGCAAGGGCATGGCCGGGCGACGAGCGCGCCGACCAACGCAGGCACCGTCGCTGAAAACGCTTGGAGGAGAGCCAAGGCGGTCGAGAATGGCGTACAAGACCCGGGGTTGCTCTCGTAGAGTGACGCCAATGAACGCGGCCCATCTCGAGTTCTGCTCCAGTCCGGAGTGGCGGGCGATGGTCGAGGAGCTCGTTCTTCCCGCGGCGCTCCCTGCCGCGGGCCTCGGAGACGATGTCATCGAGATCGGTCCGGGTCCCGGATTCACGACCGACGTCCTGCGGAAGCGTGCCGGACGGGTGACCGCGGTCGAACTCGATTCGGCCCTGGCGGAGAACCTGGCGACGCGGCTCGCCGGGACGAACGTCGACGTGGTGCACGGAGATGCCACCGCGCTCGATCTGCCCGCCGGCCGCTTCAGCGGTGCCGCGTCGTTCAACATGCTCCACCACGTGCCGACTAGCGCCGCGCAAGACCGTGTGTTCGCCGAGCTCGCCCGGGTTCTGCAATCGGGTGGCGTGCTCGCCGTCGCCGACAGCATCCCGAGCGATGGGCTTCGCGCCTTTCACGAGGGTGACACCTATAACCCGATCGACCCTGGCGTCCTCCCCGGTCGCCTCGCACAAGCTGGGTTTGTCGCGATCGACGTCCAAACGTACGAGCTCGGCTGGACCTGCGCCGCGCAGGCGGCCTAGCGCCAGCCGCAGCCGCAGGGGATGCGAATCAGGGCGCAAGATCCCCATGGCCGTCGCTGGATCGTGACGCGCCGAGTGTTGACGTGGACGCCGCACCTGCGGGTGCGGCGGCTGATGGACGACCCGCCGCTGAAGGGAACGAGCGTCGACACGCCGCCTGACGTCACGACCGGAGTCCGAACGCTCGCGAGTGTCCAGGGCTCAGACCCGCACTCCGCTCCGTGAGGTCCTCGGGCGACGACGCCGTGGATCGTGGGAACAGACGTACAGCCCTCTCGCGCGCCCGTTCGTGAGCGAACACAAGGGCACACCTCACATCGGCGGGTACGGGGCGACATTGCCCGAGTTGAGGGGATGCGGAGCCTCTGAGCGAAATGCGGGGGCTGTTTTCGGCTTCAGGTGGCGTTAGGTTCGGCCGATCTTGTTCCTCAGCGGCGTCCCCCGTCGCGCCCGGTCACAGGAGGTCTGATGCGCACCGCGGTTTCTTCGTCCATGCGCCGCCTCGCGTTCGTGGGCGTGCTGTGCCTGGTCGCGTTGTTCACCGCGGGATGCATCGGACCGGGACGGGCTGGATCGCCACCACCGCCGGCACGCGGCGCGGCGGCTGCGGTGGCCTTCGTGGACAGTCAGATCGGGAAGCCGTACTGCTTCGCGGGTGCCGGACCGACCTGCTTCGATTGCTCGGGGCTCACCATGCGGGCTTGGCAGGCGGGCGGCCTCGCACTTCCGCACTTCTCGGGCGACCAGTACGCGATGTTCCCGGCCGTACCGTTGACCCAGTTGCAGCCCGGCGACCTCGTCTTCCCCGCCGACCCAAGCCAGCACGTCGCCATGTATGTCGGAAACGGCATGATCGTTCACGCCACCCACACGGGGGATTTCGTGCGGGCCGAGCCACTCTCGGAGCCAGGACTCGGACTCGTGCTCGCGGTACGCCCCGGCTGATCCTCGCAGCTCGAAACGACGGGCGCGGGCCCACATCGCGGTCCCGCTCGCGTCACGCCAGGCGTGAACCGAGTTCGTCCCGGGCCGCTGGGAGCCAGTCAGCGTCCGGGTTTCCAACCGCGGTGAGATCGAGGTCGTACAGCCGCGACGCGTTCACGCCGAGGATCTTCGCTTTCGCGGTGTCGGTCAGCGCGGGGTAGCCGAACCGCTCCTGCATCGATTCTGGTATCCGAAAGGCGCGGAACGCGTCGATGAGGCGCTGCGGTGCTCCGTACCAGACCGAATCGGTTCCCCACAGGATGCGGTCCTCGCCGACCGCGAGCAGGAGCTTCCCGAGCACGTGGGCCGCCTCCCGCGGACGGCGCAACATGAGGTACCAGGTGGACCCGAGCTCGGCGTAGACGTTCGCGCCGGGCTCGACGCCGGCCCGGGCCAGACTCGTCACGAGTCGACTCACACCCCGATCGGGACCGTCGGTGTGGGCGCCCTCTTCGCTCATGTCCGGCTCGTAGCCGGAGTGGTACACGACGAACGTGACGTCCGGGAACGCCGCCGCTGCCGGCCCGACGTCGCGTGGTGACGCGCTCGGCGGAGCGAGGTTCGCGACCGGCCCCGCGATGCCTTTGTGGGCGCAGACGATGCGCGGGCCCAGCTCGCGGACGCGTTCCAGGAACGGGAACCCTGTCTCCTCGTCGTCCAGGTACCAGCCGGCGCCGGTTGGGTGCTCAGGTGGTGACCAGAGCGTGTACACCTTCCACCCGGCGGGGGAGAGCCGGTCGTGCCAGTCGACCATCGCGTCGAGCTCGGCGGGACCCAGGTTGGGGTGCACGATCGTGTGCGTCAGCACCCGGCGCGCTCCTGCGTACCGGTCGACGATCGCTCGGGCCGCTGCGATGTCGTCGTTGGTCAGCACGTTGTCCTCGGCGCGCCCCGGCGGCGATGTCAGCAACGCCACCGCGGTCTCGCTGCCGCCGAAGACACAAGCCGCCCACTCCGCCGCCGACAACAACGACGGGTCCACCCCGTCGCCCCACCGTCCGGGGTCCACCATCCGGAGGAAGCCGAACAGCGCCTCGGCGCCTGTCGTCGCGGCCCGGCTCGGTCGCACCAGATGCGTCTGCACGTCGACCACGACCTCGGTGCCACCCAGCGCGACGTCGGCCGCCGCCGCATCGGTCTCAGCCTCGGGTGGTACGGCGTAGAACCCTCCACCCGCGGCGGTGTCGATCGAACGAAGCGTCGCTGCGGTGCCCCGGCGGTCTCCCAGATACCCCGCCGGGCTCAACCCCAACGATGATGCTCGCGAGGTCGCCGCGGCCCACGCCAGCGCCGCCGCCCGCCGCTCGGCCGGCCCGAGAGGCAGCGGTGCGTACTCGTCCGATGAGCGTCGAGCGAGTAGCGGTGGAACCGGCGGTGGAACAGCGGTCAGCGACAACGACGCGAACGGTAACGGCTGAGTTGGACAGGCGATCCGCCGGGCGGCTCTCGAATCGCCCGGCGCGCGGATCTAGGCGGCGGGGCCTGACGTGAGCCGCGCGCTGGCCGAGTGCTGCTGTCCGGAGCTGTCGGTCCATTCGATGCTGACCGTGTCGCCCGGGTGCTTGGCCTGCACGAGCTGGGTGAGGGTCGCCGTCGACGAGACCGGCTGACCGTCAAAGGACGTGATGGTGTCGCCCGAGCTGAGACCGGCGCCCCTGGCGGGACTACCGGCATTGACGCTCTGGATGACGACACCCGACCCGACCCCGCCGCCACCACCGCCACGGGAGCATCCGCCCCCGACCCCGGGTCCGTTCCCGGCGTCGTCGGGCTGGAGCACCACGCCCAAGAACGCGGTCGGTCCGAGCCGCACGTTGGTGCTCTCGTGGCTGCCCTGGATCTGCTGGATGATGGAGTCTGCGGCGTCGATGGGGATCGCGAATCCGACGTTGGAGGCCGTGTCGGTGGTATCGGCCGCGGCGGCGGTGTTCATCCCGATGACGCTGCCGCCCGCGTCGATGAGCGGGCCACCCGAGTTGCCCGGTTGGAGCGCGGCGTTGGTCTGGATCAAGTTGCTGAGCTGTTCGGAGTGCCCGAGACCGTCACGCACGGTGATAGATCGGCTAAGGCCGGTGACCGTTCCCTGCGTGACCTTCGGCGGTCCCGGCAGGTTCAACGCGTTGCCGATGGCCACCACAGGCTCACCGATCGTGACCCGGCGGGAGACACCGAGCTTGACCGTCGGAAGCCCGGACACGCCGTCGATCTGGAGGAGCGCCACATCGTCTGCTTTGTCGGTACCGAGCACCCGGGCGTTGTAGGTCTGCGAGCGGCTCCCGACCTTGACCGTGATGTCGGTCGCGCCCTGGATGACGTGGTTGTTGGTCAGGACCTCGCCCGACGGGGTGACGACCATCCCCGTCCCCGCCGCGGTCGCGCCTTCCAACGCCAGCGTCGACGTGACGTCGACGATCGCCGGATCGACTTGCGTCGTGATCTGCGAAGCGTTGAGCTGGTGTTGAGCGACGGGTCGCGCCGGTGAGGACGACCGAGACGACGGGCCGATGTTCGCCGCGACCACGATTCCGATCCCGAGGGCGGCGGCGAGCGTGACGAAGGCCGCGACACTCCCGACGGTGCGCCGGGCGCGACGGTGGTGGCGCCGAGCGCGGCCGGGCGGGGACGGCGGCCCGGGTTCGGCGGTCCCGCCTGAATCAAACCCACCCCAGCCCGGCGCGGCAGCCGGCGGGACCCGGTTCGGGTCGTCGTCCCAGGTGCTCATGTCCATGCCCCTTCAGAACGATTCGGCCGTCGGTTTCGGTTCCGGCCGGCGTGTGGATCCCGATAATCGTCGCGCCGGCTGAGAGCCACCTGAGACCGTCGACCGTCGGGAGCGCACATCGACCCCATTCTCACCAGCCTGGCGTTCGAACCGAGTAACAGCCGCCTGACCAGCAGGTGAACAGGCAACGGCCCGCCAACCCCGGTCGAGGTCGGCGTCCGACGCGGCCCCGCGCCCGGGCCGACGACGGACCCTCCTGGTGGCCATCGGGCTCCATCCGATGACTGGTGCTTGGTACCCGTTTCGCGCTGTTCCATACTGACGGGGCTGTGGATGGGGCAGGACTGGTGCAGTGGCTGGCGATCGGGCTCTCGTTCGTCGCGGTCATCGTGATCCTGCGCTACGCCCGCCAGCCTCGCTGCGAGGCGTGTTCCCGACGACACGCCCGCCCCGACCTTGCGACCCGACACCCCGAGGCCGGGCTCCTCGGCGTCGAGCTGCCCGAGGCCGCCGATTTCGGCGCGATCAGCTGGAAGGCCGAGTAGCCAGCACTCCGGCGCCGACGTCGACCCGAGGCGGGACGAAGATGGGGTGGGGTTCTGACCGGAGGGAGTGACGATGTTCAACGTGCCGGGATCGATCGCGGTGGTGACGGGCGCGTCGTCGGGGATCGGCCACCGTCTGGCGCTCGAGCTGGCCGCGAACGGTGCCACCGTCGTCGCGCTCGCCCGACGAGAGGAGCGACTCGCGGCGCTGACACCGCAGCTGCAGCAGTCGTCCCCTGACTCGCATCACGTCACCTGCGACGTCAGCGACACCACCCGATTTGCCGCGACCTTGCGGGACATCGAAGCGCGACACGGCCGCATCGACATCCTCGTCAACAACGCGGCGATCCCCGAGCCCGATGGTGATGACCTCGACCGGTACCGCAGGGTCATGGAGACCAACTACTTCGCGGTGGTCGCGGGCACGCTGGCGGTCCTACCGGGGATGCGCTCCCGACGTCGAGGCGTGATCGTCAACGTCTCGTCCGACACAGCCCGCGCTCCGACACCGGGTGAGGCCGGGTACGCGGCGTCCAAAGCGGCGGTCAGCGCGTTCACCGAAGCGCTGTCGTTTGACGTGGAGGACGAGGGTGTCTTCCTCCACATCCTGTACCCGGGTTGGGTGCCAACCGAGATGACCCAATCGGACACCGACGACCAGCACCTCCCACCCCGCTTCGTTCGCCGGACCCCGGAGCAGGTCGCGCGTCTCGTTGTCGCCGGACTCGGGAAGCGTCGCGTCGAGCTCGATGCCACGAGGCTGGCCCGCATCGCGCCGGTCGCGCGCACGTTCTTCCCGTCCGCGTACCGGAGAGGCATTCGGGCGTCGCTGCGCACCTAGTGGGCCGACATCCCGTGGTCCATGACCGCGGGTCCGGGGAAGTCAGTCGCCGTCGCCACCACGGCCCCCGATGGTCCATTTGGGGGTGATGGTCGGGCGGTGCGGTGGCTGTGGTCGGCACGAACCCGAACTGCGTTCGACGTCGGCCGTGGCGCCCAGGGCCTGGAGGCGTTCCCCAACCGAGTCCAGAGCAAGCAGCCCGGCCCGGAGGGAGGGAGCCAGACCAGGTTCGCTTTGGGCCCTACATTCGAGCCATGGGTAGGTCCACGATGAGCGCCCTTCGCCCGGACTGGCCCGCAGGTGGGTGTCGCCGGGACGGCCTGTGATGGATGCCCTCGTCGCGTACGAACAGACGCTGGTGTGGACCGGGCAACGCGTCGCGGGGGTCCGAGCCGACAATCTCGGTGTCGCTACACCGTGTCGCGACTGGAACGCTCGCGCGCTCGTGGCGCACGTCGTCGCGGGGATCTGGTACTTCAAAGCTCTGGCCTCGAACGAGCGCGTCGAGGAGTTGATGAGCGGCCTGTCCGATCTCGTTGAGGACAACCCGTTCGCGGCCTACGACCGCGCGGCGCGCGCCGGACTCGAGGCCTGGCGCACCCCCGGCGCCCTCGACCGGAGTTACGCGATGCCGCTCGGCGACCAGGCAGGCCGCGAGGCACTCGCGATCCACCAAGCCGACCTGCTCATCCACGGCTGGGACGTCGCCGAGGCCACCCACCAGGACGCCGCCATGCCTCCCGAGCTCGCGGCGTTCGCGCTGAGCACCGAACGATCCTTCATCCGACCCGAGATGCGAGGCCCCGGCCGCGCCTACGACCCGGCGCGAAGCGATTCCGGTGCCGTTGGGCCCCAAGATCACCTGTTGGCGTTTGTTGGGCGCTCCCCGGCATGGAGGACAGCCTGAGCGCCACTGATCGCAGGGTTAGCTGAGATGCACCTGTCGCAGCCCGGATGAGCAGGCGACGTAAGCCGACGACCCGATGACCGCGTTCTGACCGAAGGCCATCCCGGGGCACGCGTTGATCGTCCCGACCGGAGTGTTGTGGTCGGCTCCGCCGAGTTGACTGACGTTGAGCAGGAACGCGTCGTGCTGCTTGCCGATCACGAACACCTGCGTCTGTGACGGAAGCAGGACCGGACCGGTCGAGCCGAGATCCAGATCGGCGTTGTTGTCGGCCCGCCACTGGGGGGGCTGGAAGTAGTCCAGCAGTCCAGCAGTGGGGTTCAGCTTGAGGACAGCATCGCTCCAGTCCGTGCCGCCGGGTGCGTTGAAGCTGTTGCCGGTTGTCGCGTACACGTTGCCCAAGTTGTCGGCGACCGGACCGCCAGTCCCCCACACCGCACCGGCGTTGTTCGCCGGGGCGACCTGGAAGCTGCCGACGACGCTGCCATCGGTCTCGCTCGCCGCGACGACGTAGCCGTGGTAGCTGCCGCAGTCTCCCGCGAGTCCACCGAACCCGACGTAGATGTTCCCGTTCGCGGCCGCGAGTCCGGCCCGTTGCTGCTGTCGGGCGACGTCCCCACCTAACGGGGTGTTGAGGCTCGCCGGCGCGACGGTCACCGCGCCGTTGGCTGGATTGATGCCGACCATCACGAACTGCGGGGGATGCGGGGAGACTGCACCCGTCTCGCGCTCCCCGACCGCATACACCGTGGTTCTCGTCGGGTCGTATACCAAGTTGCTGGTCACACCCAGCGGGTTGATGTTCCCGCAACCGCCCACGCCACCGATCGACTGGATATC
>DAIPLE010000082.1:0-397 GCA_036769425.1 Actinomycetota bacterium | reverse complement strand
GTTCGGGGGTACCGAAGTTGGTGGGGCCCCAGATCGTGGTGCCGTTGAGGAGGTTGAGCCCGTACAACGAGTCGTTCTCGGTGGCCACGACCACGGTGCTCCCGACGATCGCCGGAGCTGACTGCACCTCACCGTCAAGGACTGCCGACGTCCACGCCGCGGTCGAAGCCGCCGGGGTATTGAAGCCCACCACCTGGTGGTTGCTCTTCTCGACCACGACCCAGTTGTTCACGACGACCGGCGTCGGGAAGTGCTGCGATCCGTCGAGCCCGACCGTGTGCGAGGTGACCTGCATGCCGGTCACGGCGTTGAAACCGAACAGCGTTCCGCCACCCATTGCCCACACCAGGTTCGGGCTCTCGGTCATGTCCGCGGTCACGGGCCGGGTCACTCCGGG
>DAIPLE010000269.1:0-2739 GCA_036769425.1 Actinomycetota bacterium | reverse complement strand
CATCGATGGTCCCTGCGCTCACGACCAGGCCGAGGGAGGCCACGTCGGGACGGACCGTCAGGGCCGCGCCGAGGAGGGTCTCGTCGGTGAGGATCGCCGACACCTCCGCGTGACCAAGGATGGAGGCCAGCTCAGGTTGGGTCAGGCGGGTGTTCGTCGGGACGACCACCGCCCCGGCCTTGTGGATCGCCGCGTACGCCACGATCCAGCGCAGCACCCCGTCGCTCGGCAGATACACCGAGACCCGGTCGCCTTTGGCCACGCCCAAGCTGACCAGGCCGCGAGCGAGCGCGTTCGAGTCCCGGTCCCACTCGCCGAAGGTGATCGCGGTGCCAGCGTCGAGGTTCCGGTACGCGACCGCGTCGGGGCGCTCGGAGGCCATGAACCGCAACTGATCGACCTGCAGCTCACCCCACTCCGGCACGAGCGCGAACGTAGCCGAGCGACCTGACGCCAACGTCAGGGTAGGGTGCCCGGCATCGGCTGTGGCCCGCGCCACGCGACGCGGGGCCGACAAGATGAGGAGCATCACCGTGGGAGACGCCGTCATCGTGGCTGCGGCGCGCACCCCGATCGGGACCGCCCGGCGCGGCTCCCTTTCGGGCTTCAGCGCCTTTGACCTCGGTCGGATCGCCATCGAGGAAGCACTGAAACGGTCGGGGATCCCCGCCGACGACCTCGACGACATCGTGCTCGGCGAGGTGCTCCAAGGTGGTGGCGACATCGCCCGCTACGTCGCGGTGGAGCTCGGTCTCACCGGCGTCCCCGGGATGGCCCACAACCGTCACTGCGCCTCGGGGATGGCCGCGGTCCAGACCGCGGCGGCGAACATCCGGGCTGGCATGGACACCGTCGTGATCGCCGGAGGCACCGAGAGCATCAGCCAGTCGCCGCAGGTGTTTCGCAAACTTCCCGGTGCGTACGCCGGCGTCCAACCCTGGCTCTCCCCGAGCCACCCCGAGACCCCAGACGCCCCGACGATGGACATGTCGATCACGGTCGGCTGGAACACCGCCCAGCGGTGCAACGTGACCCGCGAGGAGATGGACGACTGGGCGTACCAGTCTCATCAACGCGCCATCGCCGCCATCGACGACGGTCGGCTGCGCGAAGAGATCTTCGCCGTCGAGGTACCGGCGGGACGCGGCGAGACCCGGAGCTTCGACACCGACGAGTATCCGCGACGCGACACCACGCCAGAGAAGCTGGCGAAGCTGGCCCCGTTGCACCCCGAGATCCCCGGCTTCTCCATCACGGCCGGGAACGCGTCGGGGCTCAACGACGGTGCTTGCGCCGTGGTGGTCTGCGACGGCGACTACGCCGCGGCGCACGGACTCAAGCCGTTGGCCGTCATCCGATCCTGGGCCTCGGCTGGCGTGCCACCCGCCGACACTGGTCTGGGCCCGACCGTCGCGATCCCGAAAGCGCTGCAGCGAGCGGGACTCACGGTCGACGACATCTCGCTGGTCGAGATCAACGAGGCCTTCGCGTCGATGGCGGTTGCCTCCAGCCGGATCCTGGGCTTCGCGCACGACATCGTGAACGTCAACGGGAGCGGCTGCAGCCTCGGTCACCCGGTGGCGTGCACCGGGGCGCGCATGATCACGACGTTGCTCTACGAGCTGGGTCGACGAGGCGGCGGGTACGGCGTCGCGAGCATGTGCGCCGGTGGTGGAATGGGCTCGGCCACCGTCCTCGAGGTCCCGGCCGCCTAGACCTGGCGTGCCGTTCCCTCCTCGAGAACGCTCCGCGTCCCAGACGAGGCAGGACCTTCCACTGACCAGCTCCGATCTCGAAGCCGACCTGGTCCTCGCGCTCGCGCTCTGCGACGAGGCCGACGGGCTCACCATGAGCCACTTCGGCGCTCACGACCTGCGCGTCGACACCAAACCGGACAACACCCCGGTCACCGAGGCGGACCACGCCGTCGAGAAGATGATCCACGAACGGGTCGGAGCAAGTCGGCCGGGCGATGCGATCCTCGGTGAGGAGTTCGGACTCGTCGGCGAGTCGCGGCGACGCTGGATCGTCGACCCGATCGATGGCACCAAGAGCTTCGTCCGGGGGGTGCCGGTCTGGGCGACGCTGGTGGCCCTCGAAACCGACGGGGAGCTCGTCGTCGGCGCGGTGTCGGCACCAGCGCTCGGACGACGGTGGTGGGCTCGACGCGGGGGTGGCGCCTACGTGAACGGCGACCCGATCCGCGTGTCCGAGGTCGAACGGCTCGACGACGCCCACCTGTGCGGACCGAACGAGCGGTACTTCGACGAGGCAGGCCTCGGAGACCAGTACCGGTCCCTGGCGCGTCGCTGCTGGCGAGCCGTCGGCTTCGCCGACTTCTGGGGCCACGCGCTCGTCGCCGAAGGCGCCGTGGACATCATGATCGAGCCGATCCTCGGCATCTGGGACATCGCGGCCTTGCGACCCATCGTCGAGGAAGCCGGCGGGCGGATCAGCGATCTGACCGGCGACGGCTGGGCCGAGGGTGCGCCGTGTGTCACGACGAACGGGAACGTCCACGACGAGGTCCTCGACCTGATGCGAGCGGCGACGTGAGCGTGCCCGTCACCGTCGGGATCGACATCGGGACCTCATCGGTCAAAGCGATCGCGGCTGACGAGGACGGCACGGTGATCGCCAGCGCCCGGGTGCCCCACGCGTTCCGGGTCCCGACACCCGGCGGCTTCGAGCACGACGCCGCCGACGCCTGGCGGCGCGGTCCCCGACAGGCCCTGGGAG
>DAIPLE010000081.1:0-8849 GCA_036769425.1 Actinomycetota bacterium | reverse complement strand
GCTGGCTGCCGCGAGCGCCCATGGACTGAGCGAGACCGCTCCTGCTTCAGGTGGGGCTCATCACAGCACCTCCTTACGTTGCGCACCGACCATACGGGTCGACCGGCACGGGCCATACCCACTGGTAGCTGCCATCGCCGTTGGCATCGGGGACCCAGTGGCCGTGGCTGTTGGCGGCCTCGTTCTCGTACGCGATGGCACAGTTGGCGTCGTTGATATAGATCACACCGCTGACAACACCAGGATTGTTGACCTGCTGGAATGGGACGACTGTTTCAGCCGCGTTACCGCCCGCGTAGTGCGGGCAATAGGACACGAAGCCCGGTGCTTCGTGCGCGGCCAGGTAAGCCAACGCTGCCGCACAACCACCCGGCGGCGCTGACGCAGCAGGTCCTATGCATCCGGTAGCAACGATCGCGAGCAGCGACACCGCGACGAGTGTCGCAAGTGTCGTCATGACGCGCTTTATCGTGGGGAGAGCCATCGCCGGTCCGTTCGGTTCGACGCTCGAGCGCGTCAAGGTCTTTCGAACGGGCCGGTCTCACCAATGCTCACCCCGACCGTGACGGTGACCGACAACGGCAGCCGGGGGTCTACGCTCCCGATTGCGCTGGCATCGCCGAACGTGCCGTAGATGCTCTGACCAGCACCTGGAGCGCACGTATATGGCTTACCGGGAGCTGCGACGGCGGCAACGGGAGCCGAGGTTCTGCCTGCTCGGCCAGCTGAACCAGCAGCCGAGCAGCCTGAGAGAAGAGCCACTACGACCAACATGATGCTGAGGGTCAGCGTTCCGCGGCGTCGCAATCCACCTATCGGAGCCCAAAGGCAACGAGTCATGGTCAGAGATCCTGTTCTCGGCGAATGGATCCTCAGCAAACGGCCAAGTCTTGCTACTCCACTTGCCGTCGGTCTCGGTGTCGGTGAGAGCCTGGTCGGTCAGGCGATTAGTCGTGTGATCATGAACCCGACTACCCCGAGGAGCACGACGGCGAGGAACACCACGAAGACACCGACTCGTGCCCCGCGAGTCCCTGCGAGCGTCGCCCGACCGCTCGACTGGGCGAGGCGCTCGTAGGTGAACGGGCCTTCTTGCAAGGGGCTCGGACCGGCGTCGGAGGCAGGTACGTGGGCGAAAGGCGAGTCGAACTCCCCGGCCATGCTGGTGAAACTAGTTCAAGCCGTCATTTACGAGCGGACAACGGCTCAGCGAGCCCATCACACGGTCGCTGATATCCATCTGCGATGCAAGTCTCGCGAAGTCGACGCGCAGGTCTTCCGGGATCGGTGTCCGATGCTCCGCAAGCCAGTCAGAAAGCGTCTCGAGTGCGAGCCCAAACTCCGACGCGTCGATGAGTTCGTCGATCAATGCCGCCTGCTCCGACGTCAAGTCGTCGGCTAGCAAGATGACAAGCCCGCGCAGCCGTCCAGTGAGGTCGGCGTGCGTGACGAAGTCCATCGGTACCCAGTCTCGCGTGGCGGGAGGGCGGGTAGATCGCCCGGGCGGGTGGACGGTGGCGGAGCCGCCGTTACGGTGGGAGTCCGAGGTGGATCATCCGATGTAGATGACGCAGTCCGCGTCGGGAGGTGGTCCCAGGGTTGCCATATCCCTGTGATCGCAAGGTCCGCGCACGGAGCGACTGTTGACTCCGAGGCGATCGACCAGCCATACGGTCACCGCGAGTACCGCGACAGCGAAGGTGGTCTGGAGTCGTTCATGAAGCCGCTGGACTGACGAACCGCCGGCGGGTTCACCGAACGCGGACCGGGTCGTGGACCATGCGCTGTCCCGGCCCGCCCACGATGGGCTCACGTTCGTCGATGTTACCTGGTCGCGGGAAGGCGAGCCGGAGGCAGTCCTCGACCAGGGTCCGATCGACCGGGCGGCTCAGGTCGAGGCGGCGACGCACCGACCGGGTCGTGGTCAACAGCTCGTCGGGTGTGAGCTCCTGCATCGGCGCAATGTAGACAGTGAGGACGGTCAGCTGCTGGGCGACCCGCCGGTTGCTCCGAGTAGCGCCTCGATGGTCTCCCGACCCGCCCCGTAGAGCACGCCGGGCAGCATGCCGCCGTCGATCTCAATGGTCGTCCCGTTGATGTAGTCGGCCTGCCCGGAGCAGAGGAACACGCACGTCGCGCCCACCTCGTCTGGGGTGCCGGCCCGGCCGAGGGGCACGTTCCGGAAGTACTCGCGGCCCTCGGGGTCGTCGGCTGGGAGGACGAACGACTGGAAGTTGTCGGTCATCGTCGGTCCGAGGGCGAGGCAGTTGACGCGAACCTTCGGTCCCCACTCCTCGGCGAGGGAGCGGGTGAAGTGGTTGAGTCCCGCCTTCGCCGCGCCGTACGAGACCAGCGTCGGCGATCCTGCCGGGTGCGACGCCCCACTCGAGATGTTGACGATCGACCCCGTCCCGTCCTGGGCGGCCATCGTCTGGTAGGCGCGCAGCGCGAACCAGAGCGGGCTGATCAGGTTGTTCTGGATCGCGAAGGCGTGGAAGAGCGCGGTGCGGCCGAAGGGGGAGTCGTTGGCGGGCGTGCCCGAGATCTTCGCGATGAGCTCGGGGACGTCCTCGGCGTGGGGGATCGGCATCGTCCCACCGGCGTTGTTGACGAGGATGTCGAGACGGCCGAAGCGCTCGACGACCCGGCCGACGAACTCGTCGATCTGGGTCCAGTCGCCTTGGTCGCACACCCACTGCACCGAGCGGTCGGCCGCGCCGGGGATGCCCTCGGCGGCCGGCAAGGCGTCGAGTGGTCGGCGCGAGCAGCCGGCGACCGTGGCGCCCTCCGCGAGGAGGCGGCGGGCGATACCGACCCCGACCCCTCGGCTGGTGCCGGTGACGATCGCGACCTTCCCGTCGAGTTGACCCATTCCCTGGCTCCTCTCTGACTCCGGTTGGGCTAATGGGCCCGACCGCGGGCGGTGAACAAGGGCAAGTCGAGGGGTGTCACCAGTCCGGGCGGGGCGGAGCACACCGCCGGGATGGCGTTGACCATGCGCATCGCGGTGCCGAGGATCCCGGCCTCGTTGTGGTCGCCGACGCCGCCGCCGGGCTCGATCTCGCAGGTGTACGACGGTGCGCCGCGCACCTCGATTCGGTAGCCCGAGCGGTCCCCCGAGAGGCGGGGCCAGTCGGGTCCGATGTCGGCACGGAGGCGGTTCACGTGCGCGGCGACCACCACCGGTTCGCCGTGCACGAGGCCCTGGACCTCGAAGCGCACTCCGGCGCACGTGCCCCGCTCGATCGTGCCCATCGCGGTCTCGAAGGTCTCGGGGGCGGGCAGCCGTTCGTGTTCTTCGCGGAGTTCCTCGACGTGCCAGCCCAGCGCGTCGGCCACCATGTGGACCATGCCGCCCCAACCGCCGGCGATCGAACCCGGCGCGAACAGGGGTGCCTCGTAGTCGAGCGGGCGGCCGTAGCCGAAGAACACGCCGGTGAACCCGGGGTCCTCGTAGGTGGAGTAGTCCATCATCTCGGTGACCCGGACCGAGTCGACCGCTTCGCAGGCGCACGCCACTGCCAACGGGAGGACGTCGCCCGACCAGCCCGGGTCGAGACCCGAGGTGAGCAGCGTCGAGCCGCCCGCGGCGCAGGCGGCCTCGAGCGGGTCGCGGAGCCCGGCCGGCATCGTCGGCGGGTAGACGAGGAACACGAGGGCGGTATTCACCACGTTCTTCCCCGCGGCGAGCGTGCGGGAGAGCTCCTCGATGGTCTCCCGGATTCTGGTTTCGCCCTGCACCATGTAGGACACGCAGTCGGCGTCGCCGGCGAGGAGCGCGTCGATGTCGTCGGTCGCGAGGACGCCCGTCGGCTCGTCGACACCGCAGAGTTCGGCGGCGTCCCGTCCGAGCTTCTCGGGCGTGTGTGCGTGGACGCCGACGAGCTCGAGGTCGGGGCGGGCGATGATGCCGCGCAGCGCGTGCCGACCGGCGTTTCCGGTGCCCCATTGGATGACTCGCAGCGGTCGGGTGGCGGGCGGGGCGATCATCGGTCCTCCCAGGGGTTGCGGCGATGCCTCAGCGGGCCGCGTCGGTTCGGGTGAGCGCGTGGCGGGGCACCGTAAGGGGCAGGTCGACCGAGGTGAGGATCCCAGCCTCGGCGTCGCACACGAACGGGATGGCGTTCACCACCCGCATCGTGGTCGCGACCATCCCGTGGTGCGAGAAATCCTCCGGGCGGCCGAGCGTGAGCTCGCAGATCAGGCTGGGCTCGCCGTCGAAGGCGATCCGGTAGGTCCCGTCTCGCGCTGCGGTGGGCCAGTCGGGGGCCAGGTCCGAGGCCATACGGTTCACGTGCTCGATCACGACCGCGTCTCGCCCGTCGACGACGCCGATCGTCTCGAAGCGCACCGCCCCAACCGTGCCCGCCTCGATCGTGCCTGCCGCGACCTCGAGGCGCCGATCCGTGACCCGTTTCTCATAGGTCTCGCGGATCTCCTCCAGCGGCGCGCCGAGATAGTCGGCGACCATCTGCACCGGTGGCCCCCAGGCGCTGGTCTGCACGCCGGGCAGTTCCATCAAGCAGCGTTCCTCGGGCGGCTTCCCGAAGCCGAACACCTCGAAGATTGTGAACGCGACCGGGTAGTCGGCGTAGCTGAAGATCTCCTGGGTGCGGACCCGGTCGATACGTTCCGTGAGGGTCGAGAGGACCAGCACGAGCTGGTCGCCGGCAAACCCGGGTTCGATGCCAGAGCCGTACAGCGACGAGTTCCCGAGGGCGCAGGCCGCTTCGAGGCGCATCACTTCGCGGTGATCGAAACCGGCCGGGTACAACAGGCCCGGCACGGACGTCGTCACCACGTTGACACCCGCCTCGAGGATCCGACAGCAGTCATCGACGGCTTCTCTGGGTCGGGCCTCTCCCGACGCGGTGTAACAGACGCAATCCGGCGCCAGCGCGAGCAGCGCGTCCACGTCGGCGGTGGCGAGCACGCCGAGGGGAGCGAGGCCGGCGAGCTCGCCGACGTCCCAGCCCACCTTGTCTTGGGTGTGGACCCACGCGCCGACCAGCTCCAGGTCGCGGCGGCGGGCGAGCGCCCCGACGGCGAGGGAGCCGACCCCACCGGTCGACCACTGCACCACCCGGTAGGTGCGCATCGGCTCGGTCCCCCCTCGCCCCGTCGCGGGGCGGCGTCCGTATCGGTCGCCCCAGAGTGTGTAGTCAACTACGTTTCTTCGTGCTTGCCGCTCGCGTGCGCCTGGAGGCCCGGTGATCCTCGATCGGTTCCTGCTCACAGATCGGGTGGCGCTGGTCACCGGCTCGGGTCAAGGGATCGGTGAGGACATCGCGTTGGCGCTCGCCGAAGCCGGCGCCGACGTGGTGGTCGCGGCCCGCACCCAGGACGCGATCGACGACACCGCGGCGAAGGTGCGAGCGCGGGGGCGCGAGAGCCTCGCCGTGCGCTGCGACGTCCTCGAAACCGAGCAGCTCGAAGCGCTCCTCGCGGCGACGATCGAACGGTTCGGGCGGCTCGACGTGCTGGTCAACAACGCCGGCGGCTCGTTCCCGAAACCCGCGCTGGAGACGAGCGAACGGGCCTTCGAGAAGGTGGTGCGGTTCAACCTGACGAGCCCGTTCCTGTTGACCCGTCTCGCCGTTCCCCGGATCGTCGACACCGCCGGGGAAGGTGTCGTCGTCAACATCTCGTCGGGGGCCAGCCAGGCCGCGGTGGGCGGCCTGGTGGCGTACGGGGCGGCGAAGGCCGGGTTGAACCAGATGACACGGATCCTGGCCCAGGAGTTCGCGCCGAAGGTTCGGGTGAACGCCATCGTCGTCGGTCAGATCCTCACCCCGGGTGCGGCGTCGGTGCTGTCGGAGGAGATGCTGGCCCAGGCGGCGGCGAACATCCCGATGCGCCGCCTCGGCGACGTGCGCGACATCGCCGCCTGCGCGCTGTACCTCGCGTCGCCGGCGAGCTCTTGGGTCACCGGCCGGGTTGTCGAAGTCGACGGTGGCGCGGACGCGGCCCCGTTGGCGTTCCCTGTCCCGCCCCTCTGAGGAGCCGAGCGATGCCCGACGCCGACGTCGACGAGCAACTGGTCACCCCCGCGGCGGGTCACGCCGAGCTGGTGCGCTTCCTCGAGCGGAGCGCGACCGTGTGGGCGGCCGTCACCGACGACGTCGATCGGGACACCCTGGTGATCTTCGGGTTGCTGGAGGCCACCGCCCGCATCTGGCAGTCGGTGCACAGCGAGACGCTGGCCCGCTTCGATCTCAACCTCGCCGAGTGGACCACCCTCGGCATGCTGCGCATCTCATCCCCGGAGTTCCGTCGCTCCCCAACCGAGTTACGCCGCCTGGTGGGCCAGACCTCCGCCGGCATGACCCGGATCCTCGCCAAGCTGGGCGACGCCGGCCTGGTGCGGCGCGCAACGGAGCCCGCCGACGGGCGCCGCCACGACGTGATCCTCACCCGTCGGGGCAGAACGCTTGCCGAGGAGTCGTTCGGCGCGCTCCACGCCACCGAACGGGAGCTGCTCCGACCCGTCGCCGCCCCGGCCCGGGCCGGGCTCATCCACACCCTCGACGAGCTTCGGGGCGCGCTCCGTTGCGCCCCCCAGGACCGGTAGGGCCGTGGCCGACCTCGGCGGTGGTGTCGCCGTCATCACCGGCGCCGGTTCCGGGTTGGGCGCGGCGATGGCCGACGTCTTCGCCCGCGCCGGCCTCGCCGTCGTCGCCCTCGATCTCGACGCCGAACGGGCCGCCGCCACCGAGCAGGCTCTACGCGACCAGGGCTTCCCGACCTGCAGCGCCCGAGTCGACGTCGCCGACCTCGACTCGCTCGAAGTCGCGGCCGAGCTCACCCGCTCGACGTTCGACCGCTGCACGGTCCTGTGCGCCAACGTCGGCGTCCAACAGTTCGGTGCCCTCCACCGCCTGTCCGACCAGGACTGGCAGTGGGTCCTGTCGGTCAACGTGCTCGGCACCGTGCACACCGTCAACGCGTTCCTGCCCCTGTTGCGCGCGACGGCGGGGCCTCGCCACATCCTCCTCACCGCGTCGTCGGCGGTGTTCACCCCCGCGGCGAGGCTCGGCGCCTACGCCGCGACCAAGTACGCGGTCGTCGGCTACGGCGAGGCGCTGCGCCTCGAGCTCGAAACCGAAGGGATCGGCGTGTCCATCCTGTTCCCTTCGGGCATGCCCACGCGGCACCGCGAGAGCAGCGCCGCGGCGCGCCCGGTTGCACTGGGCCCGTCGGTGACCCGTGACGACGACATCGACGCGATGCTCGCCAGCCGGGACTACGACCCGCGCGCCGACACGCTCGCACCCGAACTCGCGGTCCGAACCCTGCTCCGCGACCTCGGCGACAACCGCCGCTACATCATCACCCACGGCGATTTCCGCGACCAGCTCGTCGCCCGCGGGCGTGAGCTCCTCGACGCGTACGACCGCCGGAGCGACGCCGCGCCACCCGACGGGCCGTCGGGAGCAAAGATGCCCCGATGAGCGACCCGACCGATCCGCTGCAGCGCCTCCTCGACCTCGAGGAGATCAAACAGCTCAAGGCCCGCTACTTCCGGCTCATGGACACCAAGGACTGGGCCGGCTTCGCCGCCCTCTTCACCGACGACGCGGTCCTCGACGCCGACGGCACCGTCCAGCACGGCCCGGACGGGATCCTGGCCTTCCTCCCCACGATCCTCGACGGCGTGGTCACCACCCACCACGGCCACATGCCCGAGATCACCATCACCGGACCCGACTCGGCTACCGGCATCTGGGCCATGTTCGACTACCTCACCTTCCCCGGAGAAGGCGCGCCGAAGGGCCTGCAGGGCTACGGCCATTACCACGAGGAGTACCGGCGCGTGGATGGGAGCTGGCGGATCCAGCACGTCGTCCTCACCCGCCTGCGGGTCGACCCGCTTGCCGGCGGCTTCCCCGGCCCCGAGGCCGTCACGTGAGCACCCCGGGAAGCCCGGGCCTGAACTCGGGGCGTTGCTCAATCCCGATGTCGTCCGCTGGCTCAAGGCGAGGTTGAGCGACGAGACGAGGACGGGACCGGCGGTTCAGCCGTCTGCGAGACTCGGCGGAGGCACCCGTTGCCACCCGGTTTGGGCCGAGGCGAGCCCGGCGCCGTGACACGGATCTGACCGCGGGACCGAGCAGCAACGACAACCAACGACAACCAACGACCAACAAATCACCGATCAGGATGCGGACCTCTTGGTTCGACGAGATGCAGCTCATCGATGATGGTCACGGCGATGCGGCCCCTGCGAGCTCTGGTGCGCCGTCGTGCATGGGGCGGGGGGTCGATCGTGCTCCCCGCTATACACGTGGGCGTCCGCACCTGTAGTCTCTCTCTGTCGCAGGAGAGTTTCGCTCAGAAGCAGGAAGCGACACTGGGGGGTTCACGTGAACGGAAGGCGTCAACTGCACCGATCGCGTCTGGTTCGTGCCGTCTTGGTCAGCGGCGCCGCCGCGCTTGCTCTGAGCGTGGGTGCCGTGCCGGTAGGAGCCGCGGGCTCGGGGTCAGGTAACCAGGGCCCGTTGGGGCGCCCGTACGGCTTTGCGGCGGCGAAGGCTGCCACCCAGAAGGCATTTCAGGGCACGAACACGAATGTCGACCCGACGAGTCGTCCGGCTGTGAAGGGCAAGCACATCTTCGTGATCAGCCAAGGGCAGTCGAACCTGTCGAGCTCCATCCCCAGCAACGGCGCGCTGGCCGCCGCGCAAGCTCTCGGCTGGCAGACGACCCTGCTCGATGCCAAGCTCAGCCCAGCGAACTATGGGCCGCTGATCCAGCAGGCGATCTCTCAGGGCGCTGACGGCATCATCTTGGACGCCATCGACTGCAACCAGGTGGTGGCCCCGTTGCAGCAGGCGAAGGCCCGTGGCATC
>DAIPLE010000080.1:2727-8853 GCA_036769425.1 Actinomycetota bacterium | reverse complement strand
GTGCTGCGTCCGCTCCTCTCGCGCGGCGACCCGCGAGGGGTGATCCGGGTCGCCGTGGTCCTGGGCGCCTTCGCGCTCGCCGCCCGGATGCGGCTCCGACCTGTGCGACCGACCGCCCCCGCGGCTCCGGATGACGAGACCGGACCCGCCTCGACCACGGCATCACAGGTACCCGCGCCACGACCGAACGGCCCGCCCCGAACACGCCCCCCGGCGACGCGCCCAGCGTCTTGCCGCGCCGCCGTCCAGGTCCAGGTCCTCGGCCCGGTCGTGGTCCTCGGCGCCGCGACCGCTCTGACCGCGAAGAGCCTGGAGCTCGTCGTCTACCTGGCTTTTCACCCCGAAGGGATTCACGAAGAGCGAATCAAAGCCGCGCTCTGGCCCGCCCGGGCCCCGCGCCCCCAGACCTGGCTGAACCGCGTGTCGACCACCCGAAAAGGCCTCGGTCGCTCGGCGACCGGCGCGCCGTTTCTCCCCCGGTTCGACCAACACGTCGGCCGGCTCGACGCATCGGTGCAGACCGACGTCGACGCGCTCGTCGCGGCCCGTTCACAGGTCGAGCACCAGGCGCCCACCGACGCCGCGGCAACGCTCGCTCACGCGCTCGAGGTGGTCCGGGGACCGCCCTTCGACGTAGCAACCGGCTACGAGTGGGCCTTCACCGAACTGCATGTCGCCCACGCTGAACGCGTCGTCGTCGAAGTCGCGCACGATCTGGCCGGGCTCGCGCTCGCGATGGGGGACTGGCGCCGGACGCTGTGGGCCACCGACGTTGGGCTCGGCGCGTGTCCCGCCAGCGAGCTGCTCTATCAGGACCGGATGCGAGCGTGCGCGGCCGGTCGCGACCGCCGCGGGGTCGAGAGTGCCATGCGCGACCTGCGTCGAACCCTCGCGACGACCGACTCGTCCGACGTCGCGAGTCGCGACACCGTCGAGCTCTACGAGCACCTCCACACGCGCCTACAGAGCGGACCACCGACGGAACCGCCCGTCACCGCTCGAAGCCGACCGCCCCGATAACTCCCACCACACGGCCCATCTTCGTGTGGGTTCCTGGCCGCGTTTCGTGCCTTGTAGCCACCGACACCAAGCCGGCCAGGAGGACCAATGGGAGTACTCGCTGCGGTCGCCCAACGGCTCGTCGCCGACGGCGTGAACGCCACACCGAGCGCGAACGGCTTGCCGGGCGCCGGCTTCCTGCAACGCCTCATCGACTGGACCGCCCAAATCGGGCTGTGGGGAAGCCTCGCCGCCCTGCTCGTCGGCGCCGCCATGTTCGGCCTCTCGCAACAGGCCGGCAACTACGCCGGCGCGTCGCGAGGCAAACATCTCGTCATGGGCGGCGCCATCGGTGCCGCCATCACCGGCCTCGCCCCGACCATCGTCAACCTCGTCTTTACCGCCTCCCGAGGCTGACGTGGCGACCGTCACGCTCCGGACCCGAACCCTGGTCCTCGCGCTCGCGGCCACCGCGATCACCGGCATGGGTGCTCGAGGACTCATCGCGTCCCCACAAACTCCGCCGAGGCCGACCGTCGCGACCGCGGCGAGGACACCCGGGCCGCGGTCAACGACCGTGGGGATGCCAACCGGCTTCGCTCGCAACGAACCCGGCGCCATCGCGGCCGCGACGTCGTACGTCCGACAAGGCCAACACCTCTTCGATCTACCCGCCGCTGACCGCATCCCCGCCCTGCAAGCCATCGCGTCGCGCGACGGAGCGAACAGCTACGTCGCCCAAGTGTCCGCCGGGCTCGCGGACCTCGATGGCATCGAAGCACACGGGCAGGGCCACCTCACCTGGGACGTGTCCGTCCTCGCAACCCGAGTCGACGCCTACAACGACCAGCGGGTTCGCATCTCGATCTGGCGGGTCGGCGTGCTGTCGGTGACCGGGCTCACCGCCCCACTCGCCGAGTGGACAACCGTCGACGACGAGCTCGTGTGGGAACGAGGCGACTGGAAGGTCTGGGCCGAGACCCAAACACCAGGGCCCACGCCCGCGGG
This sequence comes from Actinomycetota bacterium, assembly GCA_036769425.1. Taxonomy (GTDB): domain Bacteria; phylum Actinomycetota; class Acidimicrobiia; order IMCC26256; family PALSA-555; genus PALSA-555. Next base: position 6,846 of record DAIPLE010000080.1, on the reverse strand, counting down.
CCACCCCGACGCGCGTCCATCGACCCCGACCCAGCTCCAAGCCGCGCTCGCCGGCTACACGCGCTACCCCGGCCCCGACCCGCTCTGATGGGCCTCTTCGACGGGCTGCTCAACGGACTCGGCTCGATCTGGGATCAGACCGCCGGACGAGCGACGAGCGCCATCTGGGACCAGATCGTCAACGGCCTCGTGAGCTGGGTCGTCAACTCGATCACTTGGTTCGTCTCCGCGCTGCTCCAGTTCTTCGACCGTTCATCCACGCCCACGCTGGACAGCAACTGGTTCGCCGGCGGCCCCATCGGTCCCAACGCGCACTCCCCGTACGGCGTCGTGGCCGGCCTGGCCCTCAACGTGCTGTTGCTGTGCGTCCTCATCAGCGTCGTCCACGGGCTGCTCACCGGCGAGGGCCCAGCGATGATCGGCCGAATCGCTCGCGACGTTCCGCTCGCCGTCCTCGGCATCGTCGCCACCATCGGTGTGGTGCAAGTCCTGCTCGGTACCGCCGACGAGCTCGCGGCCCGCATCCTCGTCGGCACCCAGGCTGGCGCCCACGCCACCGCGGTCCTGCACGCCGTCGGGCAGGTCCAAGCCTCGTCGGGCCAGCCGACCTTCGTCGTCTTCTTGCTCGGACTCGTCGCCGTCCTCGGTGCGTTCGTCCTCTGGGTGGAGCTCCTCGTGCGCGCCTCCCTCCTCTACGTGCTGCTCGCGCTGAGCCCCTTCGCCTACGCCGCGCTCGTCTGGCCCAGCGCGCGCCGGATCCTGCATCGACTCGCCGAGCTGATCGTCGCCCTCGTCTTCTCCAAGGTCGTCATCGCGGTCACCCTCGCCGTCGCCGCCTCGGCGCTGGCCAGCTCCACCACCGGTGGTCTCGCCACCGGGGAAGCAAAGATCGGCACGCTGCTCGTGGGGACGATCATGTTCCTCCTCGCGGCCTTCTCGCCGTTCCTGTTGCTCCGACTCTTTCCGGTTGTCGAGGCCGCGGTCGTCGCCCACGGCATCTCGCGGGCGCCAGCTCGTGCGACGCAGCGGGCGATGTTCACCGCGCTCGCGGTCACTCGCCTCGCCGGCAGCTCGGGCGGATCGGGGGTCGCGGCGAGCAGCGCGGGCGCCCGGGCCATGCCCGGCCCGAGATCGCTTCCCGGACCGCACGCCGCGGTGGAACGCTCAGACTCGTCGAGTCCTGCTCGACGGGCCTCGGATCGGAAGCCTGTCGATGGCCGGACTCCGGCCGACCCGAACGCGACCGACCCGCGCCGCGATCATCCACCACAACCCGCGCCATCGGCGCGTGCCGTCGACCCCGCGGGCACGTGAACGCGAACGTCGACCAGCCTCGTCGTTACCGGCTCGGGTCCGCCGATCACTCCGGTTGGCTCTTCGGCCTCGGTCCCGTTCCCTGCATCGTGCTCGGCGTCGGTCTGCTCGGTGGCGGACTGGTCCTCCATACCACCGGCTCCGTGGTCCTCGCCGTGGTGCCGGTCGCGGTCGGAGCCGTTGCGGTCTTCGGTCGCTGGCAAGGTCGCGTCGCCTACGAGTGGATCGAGCCGCTCGCCGGGTGGATGACCTTGCACGCCGGCCACCAAGACCGCTGGTCAGCCCGAGTGCCGTTTCTCGGCCAGACGCCAGTCGGCCCCGATCTCCCACCGTTCCTCGAGGGCCTCCTCCTCGTCGAGCGCGAGTCGCGCTGGACTCGCCTCCCCCGACTCACGGGAATCGCGGTCGTCGTCGACGACACCCGCCACCGCGTCACCGGAGCTCTCCGAGTGCGCGGACGCGAGTTCTCGTTGCTCGAACACGACGAACAGAGTCGAGTGCTCGACGGCTGGGGCGCCGCGCTCGCCGGGTTCTGCCGGGAGCATTCACCCGTGACCCAGATCGCGTGGTCCGAATGGGCGGCCCCCGCCTCGTTGGACGATCACCTCATGTTCGTTCGCGAACAGCATGACGGGACCACATCGGCCCCAAGACTCGACGAATACCTCGACCTGGTCGCCCGGGCCGGTCCCCTCGCCACCGAGCACGACGTGGTCGTCACGATCAGCGTCGACCGGCGCCGCGTCCGGCGATCGTCGCACCCCGTCGACGACCCTGCCGTCGAGGCGCTCCTCGAAGAGCTGCACCGCTTCGCGGCCCGCCTTGAGCAGGCCGGGCTCGTCGTCGACCCGCCGCTCGCGCCAGCCGAGCTCGGTGGAGTCCTCCGTCTCCGCGCCGATCCCTCCGCCGCGTCGCGGCTGGGAGTCAAGGGACACGCCATCGGCGGCCCGGCTTTGACCGTCGCCACCCACAACCGGGCCCCACTCGCCGTGGACGTCGGATGGCATCACGTCCACGTCGACCAGTCGTGGCACCGATCCTTCTGGATTGCCGAATGGCCTCGCCTCGAAGTCCCCGCCGATTGGCTCGCCGGGCTGCTGCTCCACGCCGGCGGCATCCGAACCGTGACCGTCGTCTACGAGCCGGTCACGCCATCGCGGTCGCGCCGCGCCGTCGACCGAGAAGCGACCCGACTCGTCTCCGACGAAGAGGAACGCACCGCCCGAGGCTTTCGCATCCGGGCCCAGCATCGGCGAGCCGAGTCGGAGGTCCTGGCCCGAGAAGCCGAGCTGGTCTCGGGGTTCGCCGAGCTGCGCTACGCCGGTTTCCTCACCGTGACCGCCCCCGATCTCCAATCGCTCGACGACCAAGCCGCGGATTGGGAACAGGTCGCGGCCCAATGCGGGCTCGAACTACGCGCCCTCGACGGCCAGCAGGATCTCGGACTCTGCGCCGGCCTCTCCGTCGGCCGTGTCCCGACCGGGCGCGGACGCGGGTGATCAACCGTCCGCTCCGTGTCCCGACACATCGCGCCACCACCGCTCACCTCTGCAGCGTGTACCCCTGCCAAGCCGAGATCGGCTTGGGGCACCGCGGCGTGTACCTCGGCACCAACCTGCTGACCGGGGGAGGAGGGTTCGCCTTCGATCCGTTCGAGGCCTACCGAGCCGGGTACGTCACCAACCCGAACCTCCTCGTCGCCGGTGAACCGGGAACCGGCAAGTCGACCTTCGTCAAGACCTTCCTGGCCCGGGCCCTGGCCGTGTTCGGCGCCCCGCGTGCCGGTCCGGTCGATCGGGCGGAGCGTCCTCGCGGCCGGTGGGTTGCGATCGCCGACCCCAAAGGTGAATACGCCCCGTTCGCCGATCGCCTCGGGCTTCCCGTCGTGCGCCTCTACCCCGGCGGCCCGAGTCGCATCAATCCACTCGACACCGGGCCGGTCGACGCCGTCGACCGGCGCGAGGAGCGGCTGCGTCGCCGCACCGACCTGGTCGCGGCGCTCCTGGGACAGGTGCTGCGCCGCGAGCTGACCCCGGTCGAGGACGCCGCCCTCGGATGGGCGGTGCAATCGCTCGGCGACACCGGGCCCGTCCCGACGCTCGGCGACGTCGCGGCGCTGCTCCGGGACCCGAGCTCCGCCATGTGCGACCGGGCTCGGCTCGGGACCGAAGCGCTGTCCCGCCAGCTCGACGCCATGGTCTACGCCCTCGAGAAGCTGCTCGACCGTTCGCTACGGGGCATGTTCGACGGTGCCACCACCGTCGACGTGGACTGGCACGGACGAGGAATCGTGCTCGACCTCTCCGTCGTCCACCACGACGACGAAGCGCTGCGGCTGGTGCTGCTCGCCGCGACGGCATGGCTGCAGAACATCCTCGCTCGCCGCGACGGTCAGCATCGCGTCCAGGTGCTCGACGAGGCGTGGCGACTCCTCGGATCAGAACGGACCACCCGCTACCTCCAAGCCTGTTGGAAGCTCTGCCGCGACTACGGGGTCGCGAACATCGCCGTCGTGCATCGCATCTCTGACCTCCGGGCCCAAGCCGACGACGGCACCACCACCGCGAAAGTCTCGATGGGGCTCCTCGCCGACACCCAGACCCGAGTGCTCTTCCGCCAGGCCAGTGACCAGCTGGACGAAGCCCGCCGCCTCTTGGCTCTCAACACCACCGAGACCGAAGTGTTGGGCCGGCTGACCCGAGGGCGGGCCCTTTGGAAAGTGGGCGGGCGGAGCGCGATCGTGCAACACCACGTCGGCCCCGCCGAGCGCGACATGTGCGACACCGACACCCGCATGCGCACCCA
>DAIPLE010000080.1:0-2627 GCA_036769425.1 Actinomycetota bacterium | reverse complement strand
ACGTCGAGCGTCACGTTCGCGGCCACCGACCGGGGCCGCCGATCCAGGGGATAGTGACGAATCCGATACACCGCCTCGGTGAGCACCTGAGCCTCGAGCTCGTCGTCGGCTGCTCCCCGGGCGAGCCGCTTGGCGACGTTGACCAAACCCGGCAGCAGAGCCTGCAGCATCGTCCGCATCGCGAAGTCATCGGTTGGCGCGCGCCGAGCCAGCGCCGCCAACAACCGGTTCTTCGCCACCGGGTCGCCGCCACCGCCGCGGAGGAACTCCACGATCGCCGCCGGGTGAGGCACCGTCGACAGCACCGCGTCGCCGGACCACCGGGCCCGAGCATCCTCACTCGCGTGGGTTCGGATCAGCGCTCGCCACTCGTCATCGAGAGCCAGGAACAGTCGCCACTGCATGCCATGCCCATCTCGCTGGGGACACGACGACTCTCGGCCTGCGACCTCCCACCCGTCCTCCCGCTTCCTCTCCCACTGGTCGCTTCCCCCCAGACGGGACCGGCGGACCAACCGACAACGACGAGCTGCAACCGGCCGTCGGCGGCCCTCAGCCGTCCCGAGCGTCGGGTTCGCCACGACGCCTCGCACGGATGGCACGATCCCGGAGGTCCAACCGAAGTGGAGGGCCGGATGGCCAACCGGCACGGTCGGTTCGCTCCCGGAGCGACCATCGAGCTCCGAGAGGTGTTTCGCGGCCAGACCTGGACGTCGCGCCCCGTCACCGTCGTTCGTGACGACGACGACGAGGTCGTCGTGCGCCAGAGCGTCGGGACCACCTACCAGTACCCCGCCGGACCGCAACACGCTGAGCACACGCTGCGCGCCTGGTTGCGAGGAGACTGGGAGCTCGTCGATCGCACCTGGCACGGAGTCGACGTGCTGCGGATCGCCCGTCCCGGATCGCCGTTCGACGTGTGGGTCGTCCCCGGCGAGCAGGTCGACGCGAGCGACTCGTCGTGGCGCGACGGCTGGTACTCAGGTGCCTGGTACGTCAATCTCCAAGAGCCGCTCCGCCGGACCGAGACCGGGTTCGACACCATGGATCACGTCCTGGACGTGGTCGTGGCCCGCGACTTGTCGACGTGGTCGTACAAGGACGAAGCGGAGTTTGCCCGCGCCGTCGAGCTCGGGGTGTTCTCAGCCGACGAGGCGTCCCAGATCCGGTCCGACGCGGAACGCGTCGTCGGACTCATCGCGGACGGGAACCCGCCCTGGAACCTGGAATGGGCGCACCCGACAGGTCCGTAACGCCCCCCGTTCGACGCCAAGCCGACCACCCCGCGATCCAATTCGGCCGAACCGGCGCGGAGAACCCGCTCAGCGTGGCGCGCTCGTTCGAACCGCTCAACCGACTACGTCGGGTTCGCCTGCTCACCGTCGACGAGCGGGTGCCGCGGGCGGCGTGCCTCGTCGGGGCTTTCCTCGAACTCGCTCGAACGCGATAGCGCGACCACGGCGACGAACATGCCGATCATGGCGAAGACGATCGCCAGCTGATAGACGGCGCTGCGAGTCTCGACCTGCTCGTCCAAGAGCCCGATGCCGATCGCGGCCGCGACAATCGGCTCCGCGACCTCGAGCGCGGCGATGGATGCGGAGAGCGACCCGGCTTGAAACGAGCTCTGGGCCAACAGGAGCCCACCGAAGGTCGCCACGGCGAGGGCGTACGGCTCCCAGTGCTGCAACATCGTGAACACGCCCTGACCGAGCAGATGCACGAACGTCTTGGTCAAGGCGGCACTGACGCCGAAGCTGATGCCCGCCGCCAACCCGAGCAGCAGCGCCCGGCGTGTCCCCGCGACGCGTTGGCCAGCCCCGATGCAGACCGCGATCGTGGCAACGATCACCGGGCCGGCGATCACCCAGCGACCGATCGGTGCGTGTGAGCGCCCGCCGTGGGGCGACACGACGAGCAAGAAGACCGCGAGCCCCGCAGCCAGGACGATCGCCGGGAGCAGCTCACGTCGGTGCAACGGCTGTCCCGTGATCGCCGCTCGGAGCAGCAGGGCGAACAGCAGACCGGTGACGAGCAGCGGCTGGACGAACACGAGCGAGCCGAACGCGAGCGCGGCGGCGTGGCACACGTACCCGCTCACGTCAGCGCCGAAGCCGGCCAACCAGAGAGGGCGCCGCACCAGCCGTACGATCAGGCCGGCTCGCAGCGACTGATCGTCAGGGAGCTGCTCCGCTTCGCGCTGCTCGAGCACGTTGCTGAGCGCGAACATGAACGCCGCGGCCAACGCGAGCACGAACGCCGCCGCGGTACGGCCCGACACGACCGTGAGAATCTCGTTCCGCAGGAGCGACCGACCCGGCCCGTGGGTGCCCGGGAGCCGGGGGACAGCGGCCGTCAGGTTCGCCGATGCGAGGACCATGAGGTTCATGGCCTCCTTCCCATCGGCCAAGGGATCCCAGCAGGCGGTGTCCTCGGGGACGGTAGCGGTGCCTCGACACCCCGGCGCGGTCCAACCGGGGACCGGCAGATGGGTCCAATCCGTCGGCGGCCGAGCTCAACGACTCAGCAATCGGGACGCTACGCGGCGCGACTGGTGACCAGAGCCGGAATCGCGGTGGTCGAAGGCTCGCGGCGACGGACGCGCCGCCCGGGGATGCAGGCCAACC
>DAIPLE010000268.1:0-2758 GCA_036769425.1 Actinomycetota bacterium | reverse complement strand
GACAACATGGAAGGCATCGGCGGTGTCACCGCCGTAGCGGGCGGGGTCCCGTAGCGGGTCAATGACAGCGAGGAACTCGACGATGGAGCCGGGCCATCCGTGGGTGAGGATGAGGGGCAGCGCGTCGGGGACCGGCGACGCCGCATGGAGGAAGTGGATGCCCTGCCCGTCGATCTCGGTGGTGTGATGCTCGTACCGGTTCAGGCGATCCTCGGTCGTTCGCCAGTCGTAGCGGTCGTGCCAGTAGGCGACGAGGTCGCGCAGGTAGTCGAGGTCGGTGCCGTAGTCCCATCCCGCACCGGGGATCTGAGCCGGGTATCGGGTGCTCCCGAGACGTCGGCGAAGGTCGTCGAGCGTCGCGTCGGGCACGTCGACCCGGAAGGACTCGATCGTCGAACCCATGGCGTCAGTAGCGCAGGAGGAAGCCGTCGCGGATTGGTTCACGCGTTTCGTAGAACGGCGTGAGGACGGCGTCGACCGCCTCCGGGGTCCAGTGGTGGTCCGAGGTCTCGAGCTGTTGCGCCACGGTCGGGCCGCCGAGGACGCTGATCTGGCGGCCCCACACGACGAACACCTGACCCGAGATGCGCGCCGCGTCGGGAGAGCCGAGATAGGCGACGAGCGGTGAGACGTTCTCCGGGGCGAAGACCTCGAAGTCGCCGTCGGTGGCGTCGAACCCGCCCAGCGACTCGGTCATCTGGGTGAGCGCCCGCGGCGCGATGGCGTTCGCGGTGACCCCGTACCGGGCCATTCCCTGCGCGGTGCTCAAGGTCAGCTGGATGATGCCGCCCTTGGCGGTGGCGTAATTGGGCTGACCGGCGCTGCCCAGTAGCCCCGCTTCGGAGCTGGTGTTGATGACGCGCCCGTACACCGGTCCGTCGGTGGCCTTCGACTGGTTGCGCCAGTGCTCGACGGCGTGGCGGGTGGGACAGAAGTGACCCTTGAGATGCACGCGGATGACGGCGTCCCACTCTTGTTCACTCATGTTGAAGAGCATCCGGTCCCGCAGGATGCCGGCGTTGTTGACCAGAACGTCGAGCTGACCCCAGGTGTCGACGGCGAGCTGGACCATCGCCTGGGCGGTTTCCCAGTCGGCGACGTCGCCGGCGTGGGCGATCGCGGTGCCGCCGGAGGCCTCGATCTCGGCGACGACGGCATCGGCGGGGTTCTCGCTCCCGGGCGGCGCGTAGTCGTTCACGACGACGCGGGCGCCTTGGCCAGCGAACGTCAGCGCGTGCGAGCGCCCGAGGCCCCGGCCGGCGCCGGTGATGATCGCCACCTTCTCGTCCAGCATCCCCGGCATGCGAGGGTCCTCTCGTTGGTCTGCCACGCGGCCGGCGGGACTCTAACGTCTCGGTCCGCCGCGCAGCATCTGAAGGGCGAGACGTTCGGTGGCGCCCCCAGTCGCCGGCGTCCACCGGAGCGTCTCGTTCGTATGCGACCTGGCGCACCGCCCACACCACCGGATCGGCCGTGATCGACGTGGCGAGCGCGCCGAGGTCACGAGCGAGGTCGTCGAGCTGGTCGGAACGTATAGCGAGGAAGGTCGTCACGCACCGAGCCCTGGTCGACTGCACCGAATCCGACCCCCGCGTCGAATATCGCCGACCGCGATTCGTTCGAGGGCCAGCCGAGCCCGTCTAACGTTCCGGCCCGTGACCGATCGACGGGTGGCACTTGTGACCGGCGCGAGCCGTGGGATCGGAAAGGCGACCGCGCTGGCGCTGGCCGACTCCGGTTTCGACGTGGCCATCACCGCCCGGACGGTCCACGAGGGCGACGGTGTCGACGATTCGGACACTGCGGGCCGCGCCATGCCGGGGAGCCTCGACACGACGACCGCGCTCATCGAGGAGCGCGGCGTGCGGACCCTCGCCATCCCCATGGATCTGCTCGACCGGGCTTCGCTCGCCGCCGCGGTCGAAGGACTGGTGGGAGCCTGGGGCCACATCGACGTGCTGGTCAACAACGCCGTGCACACCGGTCCCGGCAGCATGCTGCGCCTCGAGGACACGACGATCGACATGATCGAGACGAAGCTCGCGGCGAACGTCGTGAGCCAGGTCGTGCTCATCAAGACCACCCTCCCCCACATGCTCGACCGCGGCCACGGCACCATCGTGAACGTCACGTCCGCGGTGGCGATCACGGATCCCCCGGCGCCGGCGGGTGAAGGCGGGTGGGGCGCGGCGTACGCGATGTCAAAGGGCGCGTTCCATCGCCTCGCCGGGATCTTGGCCGTCGAGTACCCCCAGCTTCGCTTCCACAACGTGGAGCCGGGCTACGTGGTCACCGAGCGCATGCAGGTCAACGCCAAGTCGCTTGGCCTCGACGGTGTCTACCCGGGGGCGCCGCCGTCGGTCCCGGCGAGCGTCATCGCGTGGTTGGCGACGTCGCCGGACGCGGCCGAACTGTCCGGTCAGACGGTGTCGGCGCAGCGGTTCGCCAAGACCCACCAGCTCCACCCGGAGTGGCGGCCCCGCTGAGCCCAGGCGTCAGCGGATCGCCAGCGCATCCGTCGGGAAGGTCGCGGTACGCGGGCCTGGTGGTCACGGCCCCGATCGGACTTCGTCGACGGAGCGAACACGGGTGTCATGTTCGAACAAGACGTCGTTGTACGCGCGACCGGCGCCGACGTACGCCGTCGTCTCCGGTCGAACGAAGGTGGCGTACAGGGCCCGCCGTCCCGATCCGGATCCGGTCGGCGGAGGTGCCGCGTGCAGCACGTGCGGGTCGTGGACGGTCACGTCTCCCGGCT
>DAIPLE010000079.1:0-8900 GCA_036769425.1 Actinomycetota bacterium | reverse complement strand
TCGACCTCGAGCATGCGACGGACCGCGGCGAGCGCCGCCGCGGTCCGTCGCATGCTCGAGGTCGACATCAGCGACGAGGAGCTGCGCGAGCTAGGGGCCACCGTCGGCTCCGACGTGCCGTTCTGCCTGCGGGGCGGCGCGGCGTGGATGCGCGGCCGGGGCGAGCGGCTCGAGTCGGCGACCCTCGACGGCCAGCTGCTGCTCGTCGTCGCCTTGCCCCCGTTTCGGATTTCGACCCCCGACGTGTACCGGGCCTGGGACGAGCTGGGCGGGCCCATCGCGCAGCGGCGCATCGCCGCCCCACCGGCCGCGGCGGGCATCATCACCGGCCTGGCCAACGACCTCGAAGTCGCCGCCGAGCGAGTCGAGCCGCGCCTGGCGTCGTTCCGCGAGGAGCTCGAGGCCGTCGCGAAGGCCCCGGTGATCCTGGCCGGGAGCGGCTCGGCGTACGCGGTCATCCCCGACGTCGACAGCGTCGGCGCCGCGGGGTCGCTCGCTAATCGCATCAGCTCGAAGCTGCGGGTGCCGGCCACGGCGACATCGGTAGCAGCGCAGGGGGTGCGCCTCTCCGCCTGAGGCCCAACGCGAAGCAGCCGCCCTGGTGGGCGGCCGCCGGACTACTTGCCCTGCTGGCGACGCTGCCAGCGGGTCTTCTTCAACAGCTTCTTGTGCTTCTTCTTGCGCATGCGCTTGCGGCGCTTCTTGATCAGTGATCCCATGACTGGTGGGCACCGTACCCGTGACGACCTGGGAAGTCACATCGCGCGGTTCGCGACACCCTCGGGGGTAGCCTCGGTTGAGGAAAACCATGTCGGGGGTGGTGTAACGGCAGCACGGGGTCCTTTGGAGTCCCAAGTCGAGGTTCGAAACCTCGCCCCCGAGCGACGCCGTCGCACGATTGAATGGCTGCCATGGAAGGGGTGACGGAGCTGGCTTACCGACCGCTCGCCGCGGTGGTACTCGCCGCCGGGGAGGGCACCCGCATGCGGTCCGCGACCCCGAAGGTGCTGCACCCCCTGTGTGGGCGACCCATGATCCTCCACGTCCTCGACCGGCTCGTGGAGCTCCCGTTGGCCCGCATCGTGATCGTCGTCGGCCACGGCGCGGAGTCGGTCACCAAGACCGTTCAAGAGCAGCTCGCCACCGAGATCCCCGTCGAGTTCGTCGAGCAGCGCTTCCAACGCGGCACCGGCGACGCCGCCAGCGTCGGCCTCACCGCATCGGGGTTCGACCTCGACGGCGAAGACGACGTCCTCGTTCTGACCGGTGACACCCCGCTGCTGCGCGCCGACACCCTCGCCCAGCTGGCCACCGAGCATCGCCTCGTCGACGCCGCCGCGACCGTTCTCACCGCCGAGCTCGACGACCCGACCGGGTACGGGCGAATCGTGCGCGACGCCCGCGGTGGTGTGAGCCGAATCGTGGAGCAGCCCGACGCCAACGACGCCGAGCGCGAGATCACCGAGGTCAACTCCTCGATCTACTGCTTCCGCCGCAGCCTGCTTGCCCCCGCCCTGCGGCGCCTCGACCCCGAGAACGCTCAAGGCGAGTATTACCTGACCGACGTCATCGGGGTTTTGCGCAGCACCGGTCATGTCGTCGTCGGCGCCCCCGCCGACGACGCCACCGAGACCCTCGGTGTCAACGACCGTGCCCAGCTCGCCGCGGCCGAAGCGGTGCTCCGCGGCCGCATCAACCGTTACTGGATGCGCGAGGGCGTCGCCATGACCGACCCCGACACGACCTACATCGACGCGTCAGTCGACCTCGAATCCGAGGTGCGACTCCTGCCCGGCACCATCCTCGAGGGCCGCACCGCGGTCGGGGCCCGCACGATCATCGGACCCCACTGCCGCCTTGTCGACACCATCGTCGGTGAAGGGGTCGTCATCGAACAGACCGTCGCCCGCGAGGCCGAGATCGGTGACGGCGCGACCATCGGCCCGTGGGTGTCGCTGCGGCCGGGGACCCGCATCGCCGCCGGCGCGCACGTCGGCACCTTCGTCGAGACCAAGAACGCCGACATCGGCGAAGGCGCCAAGGTCCCGCATCTCGCCTACGTCGGCGACGCCGAGATCGGCCCCGGCGCCAACATCGGAGCCGGGACCATCACCGCCAACTACGACGGTCGCGACAAGCACCGCACCAAGGTCGGCCGCGACGCCCGCATCGGTTCGAACACCGTGCTCGTCGCCCCGGTCGAGATTGGGGACGAGGCGTACACCGCCGCCGGAGCCGTCGTCACCGAGGATGTCCCGCCCGGTGCGCTCGCCAAAGGTGTCCCGGCCCGTGTCGAGGAAGGCTGGGTCGAGGCCCGCCGCCACGACGACGAGGACGACGACCGCCAGTGACGCACCTGGAGTTCACCCCGACGAAGCGGCTCATGCTCTTCGCCGGTCGCGGCAACGGCGACGTCTCGGCCGAGATCGCCCAGGGCCTGAGGGTCCCGCTCGGGTCGGTCGTGTTGTCCAGCTTCGCCAACGGGGAGCTCTACTGCCGGTACGGGGAGAACATCCGCGGCGCCGACGTGTTCGTCATCCAGAGCCACTGCGAGCCGATCAACGACCGCATCATGGAGCAGCTCATCATGATCGACGCCGCGAAACGCGCGTCGGCGAAGCGGATCACCGCGGTCTGCCCCTTCTACGCGTACGCCCGCCAGGACCGAAAAGCAGAAGGGCGCGAACCGATCACCGCCCGGCTCCTCGCCGACCTGCTCACCGCCGCCGGCGCCGACCGGGTCGTCACCGTCGACCTGCACACCGGGCAGATCCAAGGGTTCTTCGACATGCCCGTGGACCACCTCACCGCGGTGCCGCTCCTCACCGCCCACCTGGCCGCGGTCGTCGCACCCGACGTCACGGTGGTCTCACCCGACGCCGGCGGCGGCAAGCTCGCCCGGCGCTTCGCGAACAACCTCGCTGACCACAAGATCGACGCCGAGCTGGCGTTCATCGACAAGCGCCGTCCCAAGGGCCTGCACAACCTGGCCGTCGCGGTCGAAGTGGTCGGTGACGTCGAGGGCCGATCCTGTGTCCTCGTCGACGACATGATCGACACCGCCGGGACCATCAGCTCCGCCGCCGACCTGCTCCACACCCGAGGCGCTTCCGAGGTCATCGTCGCCGCCACCCACGGCGTCCTGTCGGGACCGGCGGTCGACCGGCTCAAGAACGCGCCGATCCGCGAAGTGGTGGTCACCAACACCTTGCCGGTCCCCGACGAGAAACGCTGGGACGCCCTCACCGTGCTCTCGATCGCGCCGATCATCGCCAAGGCCATTAATGCCGTATTCGAGGACTCGAGCGTCAGCGAGATCTTCCGCGGCGACAACTTCTGACATCACCCCGCTCGAGCAGTTGCTTGCGCCACACCGAGCGTCGTTGGCGACCCTGACCCACCGCTCCGGGCGTCCCCGGTGATTAGTGGGTCTCGGCTTGGCCTGGCCGCCGCCCCGCGAGCACAATGGGCGGTCCCCCGTCTTGAAAGGCGCATCCAGGCATGGCCGAGGAAGTCCTCACCGCCGAACCCCGAGCCGAACGAGGCTCCCGCCCCGCGGGGCGGCTTCGGCGCGCCGGCCGAGTGCCTGCCGTGATCTACGGCCTCGGTGGCGACACCGTCCCGGTCACGGTCCCGTCCCGAGAGGTGACCCACATCCTCTCCCACGGGGCGAACACCTTGATCCGGCTCCGCCTCGCCGGCGATGACCAGCTCACCCTGGCCCGCCAGGTGCAACGCCACCCCACCCGCGGCGACCTCGTGCACCTCGACTTCATCCGGGTCCGCACCGACGTCGCAGTCAGCGCCGAGGTGGCGCTCCACCTCATCGGTGAGCCCGAAGGCGTCCGCAACGGCGGACTCCTCGAGCAGCTCGTGTTCGGCCTCCCGATCGAGGCCATGCCCCAGGACATCCCGGGCTCGATCGAGGTCGAGGTTGCCCACCTCGACATCGGCGACCAGTTCCGCCTCGACGAGATCACTCTGCCCGCCGGGGTAACGGCCACCATCGAACCCGACGCGCTCATCGCGCAGGTCGTTGCCCCCCGGGTCGCCGAGGTCGCCGAAGTCGCCGAGGGCGAAGGCGAAGAGGGCGAAGCCGCCGAGGGCGAAGCCGGCGAAGGGGCACCCGCCGCCGAGGCTCCGAGCGGCGACGAGGGCGGCGGGGAGTAGCTCGTGCTGCGGCGGCGGGGCTCACCGCCGGCGCGCACCGGGACGCCCGCCGACCTGCTCGTGGTCGGTCTCGGCAACCCCGGTGCCGAGTACGCCCACACTCGCCACAACGTCGGCGTCGACGTCGTCGAGATCCTCGCCGCCCGACACGGTGCCAACCTGCGGTCGGGCAAGGAACGCGCCCTCGTCGACGAGGTCCGCATCGGCGACCGGCGCGTCGCGCTCGCCGTCCCCCAGCAGTGGATGAACGACTCCGGCGACTCGGTGCGCCGCCTCGTCCGCCGCTACGGGGTGACCCCGGAGCAGCTCGTCGTCGTCCACGACGAGCTCGACCTCCCCGTCGCGACCCTGCGCGTGAAGTCGGGTGGTGGCCTGGCTGGCCACAACGGGCTCCGGTCGGTCCAGGCGCACCTGCACAGCGACGCCTTCGGACGGGTCCGCATCGGGGTCGACAAGCCGGGCTCGAAGGACCGGGGCGCCGACCATGTGCTGTCCCGGTTCTCGAAGCGTGAGCGGCGCGACATCGACGTCGCGCTCCAACAGGCCGCCGACGCCGTCGAGGTCATCGCCGGGGAGGGCATCGACGCCGCGATGAACCGCATCAACCGGTCCGGGTCCGGCACCGACACCTGAGCGAAGGGCCGCCGCGGGAGGCGGCTCGAGCTGTCGGTAGTCTCGGGCCGGTTCCGGGGGCGCGCCTGCGCTCCCGGCGCCGTCGCGCGCCATGACCGACACCACACCCCCGCTCGCCGTCCTCGCCCCCCTCCTCGCCGCGGACGACACCGTCCGGGCCGTCGTCGCGCGCGCCCCGGCCGTCGCGGTCCCCGCGGCGGCGCGGGCCATCTTCGTCGCCGCGCTCGCCGGGGTCACGACCCGCCGACCGATCCTGGTCGCCACGCCGACCGACGCCGACGCCGACCGCCTCGCGCACGACCTGGCCTGCTTCCTCCCGGCCGGGACCGTGGAGTGGTACCCGTCGTGGGAGACCCTGCCGTTCGAGCGGGTGTCGCCGTCCCTGGAGACAATGGGTCGCCGCCTGCGGGTCCTGTGGCGGCTCCGCCAGGGCGGCGACGCGACACCGACGGTCGTCGTCGCCCCGGTGCGGGCGCTGGTGCAGCGCCTCGGTCCCCACGTCGAAGACGTCCACCCCATCGAGGTGCGCGCCGGGCAGGTCCTCGACCGCGACGCCCTGGTCGAAGAGCTCGTCGCGGTCGGGTACCGGCGCGAGTACCAGGTCGAAGGCCGCGGCGAGGTGGCGGTGCGGGGCTCGATCCTCGACGTCTACCCCGTCACCGACGACCACCCGGTGCGCATCGACCTCTGGGGCGACGAGGTCGATCGCCTCTCGGCGTTCGCGGTCGCCGACCAACGCTCGACCCACGACGTCGACGCGGTCCAGATCTTCCCCGCCCGCGAGCTGTTACCCACCGACGAGGTCCGAGCCCGCGCCGAGGCGCTGCAGACCGCGGCGCCGTGGGGCGCCGAGCAGTGGGAGCGGCTCGCCACCGGGCAGGTCTTCGACGGGATGGAGTCCTGGCTGCCGTGGCTGACCCCCGAGGAGCGGCTGCTCCCCGACGTGCTCCCCGACAAGGCGTTGGTGCTGCTCGCCGAGCCGACCCGGATGCGTGACCGAGCCCAGGAGCTGCTCGACGAGGAAGCGTCACTCGCCGCGACGCTCGCCCAGACCTGGGGCGCCGCCGGTGACTTCCCCCGCCTGTCGCTGCCCTTCGACCGGCTGCTCGCCCACACCGGCGCGGGAGCCACGTCACTGCTCGCGGTGCCCGAAGGTCCCGACACCGCGCACCTCGCCGGCACCGCGTTCGCGCCGATCGCCGGTGACGCCGACCACCTCGCTCGGCGTCTCCACGGCCTCACCGCCGACGGGTACCGGGTCGTCATCGCCGCCGAAGGACACGGCTCCGCCGACCGGCTCACCCAGGTCCTCGCCGAGGACGGGGTCGACACCAGCCCCAACGCGGTTGCCCCCGGCGTCGTCGGCGTCACCGCCGCGCCACTCGACCGGGGCATCGTCCTGCCCGGCGCGCGGCTCGCGCTCATCGCCGAAGCCGACCTGACCGGTCGCCGGCGCGTCCACCGGGCGCCGCGCGGCGCGCGGCGAGGCGCCGACCTCTACGACGCGCTCGAACCCGGCGACTACGTCGTGCACCAAACCCACGGTGTCGCCCGCTACGGCGGCATGGTGCAGCGGGCCATCGGCGGCGTCGCCAAGGATTACCTCCTCCTCGAGTACAAGGGCGGCGACAAGCTCTACGTCCCCACCGACCAGGTCGGCATCGTCCGCCGGTACACCGGCGGCGAGACACCGACGTTGCATCGGATGGGCGGCGCCGACTTCGAGCGCACCAAGGCCCGGGTCCGGGCCGCGACCCGCGAGATCGCCCAGGAGCTGGTCGTCCTCTACCGGCGACGCCTGGCCAGCCCCGGCCACGCGTTCAGTCCCGACACCCCCTGGCAGCTCGAGATCGAAGAGGCGTTCCCGTTCGAGGAGACCCCCGATCAGCAGCGCGCCATCGAGGACGTCAAGCACGACATGGAACAGCCGGTCCCGATGGACCGGCTGGTCTGTGGCGACGTCGGCTTCGGCAAGACCGAGGTCGCGGTGCGGGCCGCATTCAAAGCGGTCCAGGACGGCAAGCAGGTCGCGATCCTCGTTCCCACCACCCTGCTCGCGGACCAGCACGGCCAGACCTTCCGGGAGCGGTTCGCCAACTACCCGGTCCGGGTCGAGGTCCTGTCGCGCTTCTTGAGCGCCAAAGAGCAGCGGACCGTCGTGAACCATCTCGCGGCCGGCGACGTCGACATCGTCGTCGGCACCCACCGGCTCCTCTCCGACGACATCGCCTTCCGGGACCTCGGCCTGCTCGTCATCGACGAGGAGCAACGCTTCGGTGTGCAACACAAGGAGCAAATCAAAGCGCTGCGAATCGGCGTCGACGTGGTCACGCTCACCGCCACCCCGATCCCCCGGACCCTCGACATGTCCCTCACCGGCATCCGTGACCTGTCGATGGTCACGACCGCTCCCGAGGACCGCCAACCCATCCTCACCTTCGTCGGCGAGTACGACGACCGCGCCGTCGCCGAGGCGCTCCGCCGCGAGCTGCTCCGCGAAGGCCAGACATTCTTCGTCCACAACCAGGTCAAAGACATCGAGTTCGTCGCCGAGCACCTCCGCGACCTGGTGCCCGAGGCCCGCATCGGGATCGCGCACGGCCAGATGGACGAAAGCCGCCTCGAACGAGTGGTCCTGGACTTCTGGGAACGCGAGTACGACGTGCTGGTCTGCACCACCATCGTCGAGAGCGGCCTCGACATCCCGACCGTCAACACCCTCGTCGTCGACCGCGCCGATCGCCTCGGCCTGGCCCAGCTGTACCAGCTCCGAGGCCGCATCGGCCGTCGAGGCCAACGCGCCTACGCCTACCTGCTCCATCCCCGCGACCGGGCACTCACCGAGGAGGCCTACGAGCGGCTCAAGACCATCGGCGAGTTCACCGAGCTCGGCTCGGGGTTCAAGATCGCGATGCGCGACCTCGAGATCCGCGGCGCCGGCAACCTGCTCGGCGCCAACCAGTCCGGCCACATCGCCGCCGTCGGCTTCGACCTCTACTGCCAGATGGTCACCGAGGCCGTCGCCGAGCTGAAAGGCGAACCCGTCCCGGAACCGGTCGAGGTCACCATCGAACTCCCCGTCGACGCCCACCTGCCCCGCGACTACGTCGCCCGCGACGACGTCCGCATGGAGGCCTACCGGCGTCTCGCCGCGGTCACCGACCCCGGTGACGTCGACGACGTCCGCGCCGAATGGGAAGACCGGTACGGGCCGCCACCCGCCGCCGCCGAAGCGCTCCTCGCCGCGGCGCGCCTGCGTGCCGAATGCGTCCGTCTCGGGATCCGCAGTGTCGCCGTCGCGGCCGGCGCGGCCCGCATCCGCGGTCTGGTGCTGCGCGAATCTCAGAAGGTCCGGGTCGCACGACTCGCGCCGGGAGCGAAGGTCAGCGTCGAAGAGGTGCTCGTTCCCCTTCGGGTCCCCGCCGGTGAGGTCGCGGAGACCCTCACCACGCTGCTCGACGCGCTGGTGCCACGCGCGACGGACGTCCCGGTAGGCTCCGCGGCGCCGTGAAGCGCCTCCCCGTCCTCGTTGCCGCGCTCGTCGTCGTCGCCCTCGTCGGTGGCTTCGCCGCCTACCTCGTGCTCGACGACGGCGCCATCGCCTACAGCGTGCGAGGCCAGCGGGTGTCGCAGTCCGAAGTCGACGGCGAGCTGTCGGCCCTCGCCGACAACGCCGCGTTGAAGAAGCTCATCCACCAGTCGCAGAGCTCACCCCTTTCGACGTTCGCGGGATCGGTCTCCTCCGGGTACACCGCCGGCTGGCTGTCGTTGCGCATCGCGCAGACCTTCGCCGACCGGACCGTCACCGCCCAACGGCTCCACGTCAACGCCGACGACCGGCGAAACGGGGAAGGTCTCGCGGTGCAGCTCCTCGGCAGCGAGCAGGTGGTCCGCACCCTCCCCGCCTCGTTCCGGGCCGATCTCCGCAGCCGGTTCGCGCGGATGGCCGCGCTGACCCGAACATTGCTGGCGAACCCGTCACCGGCGTTGCAACAGGCCGCGCTCCAAGCCTGCCGGTCGCACCGGTTCGTCGCCCACATCTTGGTGGCGACCCTCGCCGAGTCGCAGTCCATCAAGGCCGCGCTCACCGCGGGCGC
>DAIPLE010000267.1:0-2782 GCA_036769425.1 Actinomycetota bacterium | reverse complement strand
CGCAGGCGTACACCGTGTCGACGGTGGTGCGGCCGCGGTTGTCGACGATGACACCCTTCGGGCCCGTCTCGACACCCAGCTCTTCGAGGCCGAGGTCTTCCACGTTCGGGCGACGGCCCACGGCCACGAGGAGCTCGTCGGCCTCCCACGTCGCGGGTTCGCCGTCCTCGGTGCCGTGAACGACCTTCTTGTCGCCGTTTCGGGACACCCGCTCGGTCTCGACGTTGAAGCGCAGGTCGATACCCTCCTTGCGGAGCCGCCCGACGAGGAGATCGACGAGCGCGGGCTCGTCGCGGGGCAGGATGCGCGGCCCCTTCTGGAGCAAGGTGGTTGGGATGCCGAGACGGGTGAATCCCTGGACCATCTCGACCGCGATCGGGCCCCCGCCGATGTTGACGAAGCTCGCCGGGGGCTCGATGAGCTCAAAGAGGTTCTCGCTGGTCACGAAGCCGGTGGACTCGAGACCCTCGATGTTCGGCACTGCGGGTCGACTCCCGGTGCACAGCAGGATGTAGCGGGCGCTCAGCTCGCGGTCTCCGGCCTCGGTCTTGACCACGACCGTGGTCGGTCCAGTGAGCCGGGCCGCGCCATAGATCAGGTCGATCCCCATGTCGACGAAACGCTCGGGGTTGTCGTCGGTCGAGGCGACGTCTTGCTGCACCGACCGGATCCGCTCCCAGACCCGGGCTCGATCGACGGTTGGTTGCACGGGCTCGAGGCCCCACGCGTCGGCGTGGCGCATGTGGTGGGCGATCTTGCCGGAGGCGATGAGCGTCTTGCTCGGCACGCATCCGGTCCACAGGCAGTCCCCGCCGACCCGACCCCGCTCGGCGATCGCGACCTTCACGTCGAGCGTGGCCGCGAACTCCGCCGCGACCATGCCACCGGATCCCATCCCCACGATCACCAGGTCGTAGCGGTCGGCCATCGGTGTGGTGCCCCTTCCTCCCGGTCGCCCGGTCTCGCCAATCTAGGGGTGGTTCGCCCCCGAGGACAGTGGTGGATCACGCCGCGCTCGCCCGCCCTGCCGTCATCCGAGAGACTTCCCCGCAACGAACCAGAAGCGATGGAGTCGCTGGTGGGAACCGCAGCCCAGCCTGACATCCGCCCTCATCTCCCGACGGTCCCGAGCGACTGGGAGCACGATGTCCGCGGGCGCCTCGCCGCCGGCGAAGACCGCGCCCTCAACGAGGTCTACGAGCAGTACTCGTCGTTCGTGTACGGCGTTGCGCTCCGCGTCATCGGCGATCCCCGCGCCGCGGAGGACATCACCCAGGACGTCTTCTTGTTCATCTGGGAGCGTCCCGAAGCGTTCGACCCGGCTCGAGGCTCGCTGCGAACCTGGCTCGGGACGCTCGCGCACCGGCGCGCCGTCGACTACGTGCGCCGCGAAGAAGCACGCCGGCGCCGCGCGCAACGGGAGAGCGGGTCCGCGCCGCGCTCGACGTGTTACCCGACGAGCAACGGCGAGCGATCCAGCTCGCCTACTTCGGTGGTCGCACCTACCGGCAGGTGGCCGAACAGCTCGGCATCCCCGAAGGCACCGCGAAGTCCCGGCTCCGCCTCGGGTTGCGGCGCGTCGCGGCCGCCCTCGAAGCCGACGGGCCGGAGCAGCTGACATGACCGTCCCGTTCGACGACTCCGGCCTCGAGGAGCTCCTCGGCGCGTACGCGCTCGACGCCTGCGACCCGGAGGAGGCCGCCGCCCTCGAGGCGGCGCAGCTCGCCGACGCGGCCGTCTGGATCGGCGCCAGCGAAGCCCTCGAACCGCCAGTGAGCCTGCGGCGAGCAGTGTTCGACCACGCACGGCTCCGCCGCGCCGACCCCGACCAGCCCGCCCGGCTCTACGAAGCGGAGGCCCAACGACTGGCCCGGGAAGTCGACCTGCTCGACTCCGACCATGACGAGGTGCGGACCGCGAACGGCCTCACGGCCCGGGGGCTGGTCATCCATCTCGGGGCCCAGGAGAGCCTCCTCGCCCGCTCGGTGGGCCGGCTCGTCGAACCCGACCTCGACGTCGAAGACATCGACGATCGCACCGCCGCGTACGGGGAACGATTCCGCGACGCGGCCTACGACGACGTGGTCGCGTTCTGGCGGAGCGCGGTGCAAGCCGTTCGGGAGTGGTCCGACGACCCGACGGCGCGCGATGCCGACGTCGAGTGGCTTGGGCTGGCGTTGAAGCGCGACAACCTGCTGATCGCCCTGGCGTTCGAGAACTGGACCCACCGCGACGACCTCCGTCGGGTCCGGGGGCAGGCGAGCGCGCCACCCCCTGCCCCCGAATTGCACCTGATGGCCGAGATGTCGATGCGCACGTTGCCGTTCGGGCTCGTCGCCACTGACCGCAGCCGACCCGGTCGCCTGGCCCGGGTCGTGCTCACCGGAGACGGCGGCGGTTCGTGGCGGGTCTGCATGGGCCCCGACGTCGAGCGCGACGCCGAACCCGACGTGATGGTCACGACCGACGTCGTCGACTGGTGCCGCGTCGCCAGCGAGCGGCTCCCCGTGGCGGACCTGCACCCTGTCGTGGACGGCGACGAGCACCTCGCCAAGGACCTCCTGGTCGCGGCGTCCGCGTTCGCGACGCTCTAAGCGACGCGCGTCGACGCGCGGCCCGGGCCGCGACACCGCAACGCCAGTCGCGGCTGACGCGTCGGCTCGCTAAGGCGACGGAACGTCCTCGACGGCTACCGAGTACCGTTGCGCCGTGACGGCGTCGGCTGGGGGCATCGACAGGGGGTGTCGGGACGCTCACTCGCACGCTCGATGAGCGCCTGGCG
>DAIPLE010000266.1:0-2787 GCA_036769425.1 Actinomycetota bacterium | reverse complement strand
GTACCGATCTGCCCATGGCCCTCCTCGTCGGCGGCTCGAACCGTCCCCTCGCGGTCCGGCTCGGCGCGCAGCTCCGCGCCGGTCTCCCCGACTACGACGTGATGGACGACCTAGCCCGCATCCCCCCCGACCTGCGCGGCGTCCATCCGCACAACCCGGTGAACCTCACTCGCGCCGGGGGGATCCAACTTGAGCTGCCCCACCCGGTCCGGTCGATCGGCCCGTACCGCGACGCGTCCTACCAGGCTCACACCGCCGCGCTGGTCGACATCCTCGCCGCGTTCGCCCGGTCCGAGACGTAACCGACCGGTGGGTCGCCTCGCCGTCATCGGGAAGGAAGGAACGCTCGGATCACCCGTGGCGTCGGCGCGCGTTGTCACCCCCCAGCCAATCGGGGTGCTCGACCACGGCACGCACGTGACCCTCTACCGTCATGGTCTCGACCGCTACGTCGCCCCACACCGCATCGACCACACCGCGCACCTCCGCACCCTCGTGCAACTCGGCTGCGACCGGGTCCTGGCGCTCAGCTCGGTCGGGTCGTTGCGGGTCGACCTGCCCGTGGGCAGCTTCGTCGCCCCGCATGATTTCGTCGCGCTCGATCAGCACCCCGTCGACGTCAACGACGCCGACGCGCAGCATGTCGTGCCCGGCTTCACCGACGGGTGGCGTCACCAGATCCTGACCGTGTGGCGACGCGCCGCGGACGCGCCGATCATCGATCGTGGCATCTACTGGCAGGCGAACGGCCCCCGCTTCGAGACCCCAGCCGAGATCCGCTACATCGGGATGTTTGCCGACGTGGTCGGCATGACGGTCCCGTCGGAGTGCGTCGCCGCGAACCAGCTCGGTGTCGCGTACGCCGCCGTCTGCATCGTCGACAACCTCGCCAACGGGGTCGGCGACACCCCCCTCACCACTGAGGAGTTCGAGCGCGGCGCCGCGGCCAACGCGGCCCGGCTGACCGCCGCGCTCAGCCGCGTCATCCCCGAGCTCGCAGCATGAGCCTCGCGGTGACCGGCGCCACCGCGCTCGACGGCACACCGACCGCGCTGCGCGCCGTCGGCGGAAGGATCGTCGACCTCGGCGCTGACGTCACCCCCGAACCCGACGACGAGATCCTCGACGCGACCGGACGGGCCCTGCTGCCCGGACTCGTGAACGGCCACACCCACGCCGCGATGACCCTGTTCCGCGGCTTCGCCGGCGACCTCCCGCTCATGGACTGGCTCGAGCAGCACATCTGGCCGGCCGAAGCGCGCCTCGACGCCGACGACGTCTACTGGGGGACGCGCCTGGCGTGCCTCGAGATGATCCGCACCGGGACCACCCGGTTCTGGGACATGTACTGGCAGCCCGCCGCGGTGGCCCGCGCGGTCACCGACGCCGGGCTCCGGGCCACCGTCGGCCTCCCCCTCATCGATGGGCTCGACCCGACCCGCGGCACGACCCTCCGGGCCGACGCGCTGCGGTTCCTCGACGAGCTCACCGACGCCGGACCGCACGTCACCCCGTCCCTCACCCCGCACAGCATCTACGCCGTCAGTACCGAATCCTTGACGTGGGTCGCCGAGCAGTCCGCCACCCGCGACCTCCCCGTCCACCTCCACTTCCTTGAGATCGAGCACGAGGTCACCGGCTGCATCGAGCGGACCGGGAAACGGCCCGGCGTTTACCTGCACGACCTCGGGCTCCTCACCCCCCGGACGGTCCTGGCCCACGGCGTGTGGATGGACCCCGCCGACCTCGACCTCGTCGCCGCCGGAGGAGCCACCGTGGTGACGAACCCGGTGTCGAACCTCAAGCTCGCGGTGGGACGGATCTTCGACTACCCGGCGGCCCAACGGCGCGGCATCCCGACCGGGCTCGGCACCGACGGTGCGTCGTCGAACAACAGCCTCGACCTCTGCTCGGACCTCAAGGTCTTCTCGATCCTCCAGAAGCACGCCGCCAACGACCCCACCGCGGTCCCGGCCGACGAGGCGTGGCGCGTCGCGACCGGCGCCCGGGCCCCGTTCCTCGGTGGCACACCGTTGACCGTCGGCGCCCCCGCCGACTTCATCCTGGTCCGCCTCGACGCCCCCGAGCTCGGCCCCGGTCACCTGCTGGCGAACCTCGTCTACGCCGCGTCCGGCCACGTCGTCGACACCATGGTCGTAGACGGCGAGATCCTGATGCGCGACGGCGTCATCGACGGCGACGACGAGATCCGCGCCAAAGCCCGCGAACGCGCCGCGCGGCTCGGGGTGCTGTGAGCGGCGCGGTCTACAGCGAGTGCGGGTGCCCGAACACCTCGCGCACCCGCGCCTCGAAGTGCTCGAGAGGAAGCGTGTCGTACCCGGGGTCGAACGCCACCTGATCCCACTCGTCGGCGAACTGCTCCGCCAACCCGAACCACGGCTGACCCCGGTACTGCTCACGCGCGTCGGGATCGCCACCGAAATGGTGGTAGTAGTGCCGACCCTGGAAATCCTGGTGAGCCCGGATCATCTGGTACACGTCGTCGCGCACGTACGACTTCATGATCTCGGCCGCGATCAGCGGATGGTTGGGCACGCTGACCGCCTTGCCGATGTCGTGGCAGAGCGAAGCCACGACCACCTCATCGTCGGCCCCGGCCCGCTCGGCGCGCGTCGCGGTCTGCAACGAGTGGGTGAGCTGGTCAACCGCGAACCCGTCGGTGAGCTCCGACAGCGAGCGCAGCATCCCGAGGACCCGGTCGGCGACGCGGCCCTGGTGCCCCATCGTCTCCTTGCCGATCACCGCCCACTGCTCGGCGGTGGACTC